>JAKAEC010000018.1 GCA_021818425.1 Pseudomonadota bacterium | reverse complement strand
AACACACTGAGCAGCCGCGTGTGGAATACCTACCAAACCATGCGAGACGCCTGCAAAGAAGCTTGGAACTTCATCGCAAACGACCCAGAACGCATCAAATCAATCGGAACCAGAGACTGGGCACAGGCCACCGTCTAGGAGAGTTGGTATAAGGAGTTTGAATTCAAAAATAGTCCAACTTTTCTGTGTTGAACTTCTTATGCTGAGGCTTTCAGCTTTCCGGCCACAACCACGCTGCGCCGCGCACGCCGGATGAGTCCCCATATTTTGCCTTCACAATATTCGGCGCCACATGGTCTGAGAAAATATAAGGCCGCATCAGGCTAGGCAGAGTCGTGTATAGGTGATCCATGTTGGAAAGGCCGCCGCCGAGAACAATGCAGTCCGGATCCAGCAGATTGGTGATGGTGGCAAGCGCGCGGGCCAAGCGCTCTGCGTGGCGCGCCAGTGCCGCTTGGGCTTTGTCGTCGCCCGCCGCGGCGCGCTGGGGCAGGCGGCTTGTGTCTGTATAGCCGGGCCCATCGCATTCGCGCGCCAAGGCCGGGCCGGCAAGGTATAGTTCCAGGCAACCTACTTGGCCGCACCAGCATTGGCGCAGCGGGAGTTCCTCTGGCTTGGGCCAGGGTAGGGGGGTATGGCCATATTCCCCCGCCAGCCGGTGCCGGCCCTCCATGATGCGGCCATTCACAACGATGCCTGCTCCCGTGCCAGTGCCTATAATCACCCCGAATACTACCTCATGCCCGGCGCCCGCGCCGTCCATGGCTTCCGAAAGGGCGAAACAGTTCGCATCATTGGCCACGCGCACCTCGCGCTCCAATAGGCCAGAGAGGTCGCGGTCGAACGGGTGGCCGTTCAGCGCGTTCGAATTGGCATTCTTTACCAGTCCAGTGGCGGGAGAAATGCAGCCGGGAATGCCCACGCCGACGGTGGCGCGTTGCCCAGTTTCATTCTCGGCTTTGGCTACCAAGTCAGCGATGTTGCGCAGCGCGGCGTCGTACCCGGCGGGAGTGGGGCGGCGGAGGCGCAGTAGGGTGGAGCCGGTTTCGTCCAAAACCATAATCTCGGTCTTGGTGCCGCCAAGGTCGATGCCGATACGATGTGCCATGCTTCCGTTTTGGTCCGAAACGCTGGCTTGCTCAAGCCTGCGTGAAAGGGCATGTTTCACGTCATGGCCGAGTGTCTGATCGATGCGCAATATCAAAAATCGCCCATCCCAGTGCTGAGGGCAGCACGTGCCATGCGCGCAATGGCGGCGGGTGAAAAGCTGCGGCTCTTGGCGACCGACCCGGCGGCCGTGGCGGATATCAGGGAGTTTTGCAAGACTTCTGGCCATGCCTTAATCGCCGCCAGCGAGAGCCGGGGTGTATTCAGTTTTTCTATTAAATGTCAGCGAGTATAAAATGAGCGTCGCAGTTTTTACCCATTTGGTGGCCCTGGAGCACGATACTGGGCCGCACCACCCAGAATGCCCGGACCGGCTCCGTTACGTTCTGCGCGCCCTGGAGGCGCCAGAATTCGCTTCGCTGCTGCGCGAAGAGGCTCCAAAGGCCACGCGTGAGCAGCTTATCGCCGTGCACGACGAGGCGTTTGTCGACGCGATCTTTGCTCTTCCTTCGGACCGCCTGATCGCCGTTGACGGCGATACTGTCTTCAGCCCCGGCACGCTGGAGACGGTTTTGCGGGGGGCAGGCGGCGCAGCGGCGGCTGTGGACATGGTGATGCAAGGCCGGGCCGAGGCAGCCTTCGTGGCCATGCGTCCGCCCGGCCACCACGCTGAGTCGGACCGCGCCATGGGTTTCTGCTTTTTTAACAACGCTGCCGTGGCTGCGCGTCATGCCCAGGCGCAATGGGGGTTGAAGCGTGTCGCGGTGGTGGATTTCGATGTGCATCATGGCAACGGCACACAGGAAATTTTCTTCCACGACGAAACAGTGATGTACGCGTCCTCTCATCAATCTCCCTGTTTTCCGGGCACCGGCTCGCGCTCGGAAACCGGCGTTGGTAACATTGTTAACATGCCGTTGCCGCCCGGTACTGGAAGCGCCGCGTTTCGTGAGGCGTGGCGCACCGTTCTTCTGCCGCGAGTGGCCGAATTTGCACCTGAGCTGCTAATCATTTCCGCCGGTTTCGATGCCCATGCCGCTGACCCGCTGGCGCAGCTGCAATTGCAGGAGCCGGATTTCGCCTGGCTGACGCAGGAGTTACTGGCGCTGGCGGATCATTGCTGCCAGGGGCGAGTCGTTTCTCTGCTTGAAGGCGGGTATGATCTCGATGCTCTGGCGCAAAGCTGTAGGGCACATGTGCGGGCCTTGATGCGGTTGTGATTTAGGCGAAGCGCGGGTAGGGGGGCATCCATGACAAATAATTCCGATATTGCTGAGATGTCCTTCGAAGACGCGCTGGCAGCGCTTGAGGCCATCGTGCGCGGGCTCGAAACCGGCCAGCAGAAGCTCGAAGACGCGATCACTGCCTATGAGCGTGGTGCTGCGTTGAAGAAACATTGCGAGGAAAAGCTGGCTCAGGCCGAGGCCCGGGTGCAGGCGATTGTGGCCCGGGCAGACGGTTCGCTCAGCTTGAGGGACGGAGAATAAGATGGCGCTGGACGCTGCGAACAAGTCTGACGCGCTGGTCGGGGCGCTGGCCGAGACCTCCCGCTTGGTGGAGGCACAATTAGAGGCGCTGTTGCCCGTGCCTGAAGGAGCCGAAGCCAAGCTGATAGAGGCGATGCGCTATGCTGTGCTTAATGGAGGCAAGCGCATGCGCGCTTTCCTGGTAATGGAGGTCGCTAAGCTATTCGCCGTGAACCGCACCTGTGCCGCGCGGGTGGCGGCCTCGGTAGAGATGCTACATGCCTATTCGCTGGTGCATGACGACCTGCCGGCGATGGACGATGACGATCTGCGCCGTGGCCAGCCCAGTTGTCATAAGAAATTCGACGAAGCGACCGCCATTTTGGCCGGTGATGCTTTGCAGACCCGCGCCTTCGAGGTGCTGGTCGAGGAAGACACTCATGCCGACCCAGAGGCGCGCGTCGAACTAGTACTGGCGCTGGCCGGGGCCGCTGGCATGCGCGGCATGGTCGGTGGGCAGATGATCGACATGGAGTCCGAGGGCAAGATCCTCTCCGGCCCGGAGATCACTAGGCTGCAGGCGCTCAAAACCGGTCGGCTAATCCAGTACGCAGCCGAGGCAGGAGCAATTCTTGGCCGCGCTCCGGCGCCGCAGCGCCATGCCATCATGGCCTATGGACGTGACCTTGGTGCGGCTTTCCAAATCTACGACGACGTGTTGGACGAAACTGCCTCGGCTGAGGAGATGGGCAAGACCGCGGGAAAGGATGCCGCCGCCGGCAAGGCTACCATGGTACGAATTTTGGGGCTCACGCGCGCCCGCGCCCAGGCGGAGAAACTGGCGGATCAGGCAGCGGAGCATCTGGACAGTTTCGGCGAGCGCGCCGTTTTGCTGCAAGCCTTGGCCCGCTTCACCGTGACCCGAAGGAGCTGACGCGGCCTCAGCACGACTTTTAGGTTGGGTCGCCTAAAACGCTAGGCGGTTGCATTGTCAAAACTGTGCAAAACAGGCGGAGGCGCTGGCAGTGATTAGTTTTGGCATTTGCCAGGGTGGGATTAAATTATTCAGGCTAGTTTGTTGATGATTTGCAAGTGAATTTGTAGGGACGTCCCTTAACGCGCCGCAACGGTGGCGTAGCGCAATGCGTGCAGATGCTCTTTGGGCGGCATCTCATGACAGCAGGTCAGCCATTAGGGCAGCGCCAGGCGCGCCGGGCGCATGCCCGCGCCTGTTGCGCGTTAATCTGCACATAAGCGGCGCCGGCCATGATGCTGAGGCAAAGCAGGTCCTCGAAAGAATCTGAGGAATAGGGCCTGTCGAACAATTTTGTCCAAAAACAATCCGATCATAACGTCGATTGCTATGCAAAGCCGTGCGAGCGTGAAAACCTGCGACCCAAGCCACCTTTCAGCCTTATCCGCGCCTGGCTGTAAAACTTGGTCAATGATGAAATCGTTAGCCTTTCGTGCCAAGCTGACCATATTCCAGGCCATTGTTTGTCTTTGTCCTGTCAGACTTTAACACCCAAGGCTCGCCGCAGCGAGCCGCCGGCCGCCTCTAGCCGCTCATGCGCCACTGCAGGCGCTAAGCCGAGCCTGATGGCTAGCACGGCCACTTTAACACGCATGCCGCAGGCTTCTAGCTCAAGGCGTGCTGTTTGCTCATCCGTATCTGTCAACGCCATCACCATGCATAGTGCGCGGCGGCGCAGTTTGGCGTTGCTGGCCCGCATATCTACCATGAAGGGGCCGTAGGTCTTGCCAAGCCGGATCATCGCCGTTGAAGACAGGATGTTGAGCGCGATCTTCTCAGTGGTGCCCGAGGAAAGCCTGGTGGATCCCGCAATGATCTCCGGACCGGAAAGAATTTCCACTGCGATGTCTGCCGCTCCAGCCATGGCGGAACCTGCGTTGTTCACAATCGCACCCGTTAGCCCGCCCAGCCCCGTTGCGTGGCGCAGGGCCGCCAGCGTGAAGGGCGTGTTGCCCGATGCCGCAATGCCAACCAGCGCGTCCCTAGCATTAAAGCCGTGCGCATCTAATGCGGCGCGGGCGGCGATCTCGTCGTCCTCGGCACCTTCCTCGGCCTTGACGAATGCATTTGGCCCGCCCGCCAGAAGCGGGACGATCAGCCCCGGTTCCACGCCAAAGGTCGGGCGGCACTCCACGGCGTCTAGCAGGCCGAGCCGCCCGGAGGTGCCCGCCCCTGCGTAAAAGAGCCGTCCACCGGCTGCCAGCCGCGCTACTACCGCATCGATCAGCCGCACGAGGTCCGGTGCAGCAGTTCCAAATGCACGCAAGGCAGCAGCTTCCTGACCAAGAAAGGTCCGCACGATTTCTTTCGTGGCGCGAGCTTCCAAATCCATCAACTCGGTACGGGGTGTCTCGGTGCCGCGGGGTTTGGTAGCGGGGGGCGCAATGCCAGCTCGCCACACCTGCTGGGAATGGAAATCATCCGACCACCAGACCAAATCCGCCCGCGCGCCCGGGGCGATGCGCCCGACCTTCAACCCCAAAGCTGCAGCCGGGCGGGAGGTTGCAGCGGCGAGCGCGGTCTCCGGCGCGATGCCACAGGCGATGAGCCGACGCACCCCTTCATCCAGCGTGATCGTCGCCCCGGCTATAGTGCCGTTCGCCCGCCGCGCCACGCCATCCTCTCCTAGCGTGGCCAGCGCGCCGCCAAATGCCAGTGTTGAACCCACCTCCATTCCGGCGAGGGCAACGGAATCTGTTACCGCGATGGCGCGTGGGCAGGCGGCGAAGATGATTTGCAGCAATGCTTCGTCCACATGCGCACCATCTACGATCACGCATGGGGCAAGGCGGGGGTCTGTGAGTGCTACACCTGGCGCGCCGGGTGCGCGGTGGTTCAGCGGCGATTGCGCATTGAAGACGTGGGTAACCAGCCGTGCCCCGGCCTCCGCCCCTGCGCGCATTTCTTCTGCATCTGCCGCTGTATGGCCGAGAGAGACGCGGATGCCTAAGCTGCTGAGGCGGGCAATGGCGTTCAGGGCGTGGGGACGTTCCGGGGCCACGGTGATGAGCCGAAGCACCGAAGCTGCTGGGCCGTCCAACAACTCGTCCAACGTGCATTTGTCTGGCAAGCGTAGCCAGTCTTCCCGGTGGGCACCTCGCTTGGCGGGGGCCAGAAATGGGCCCTCCAGATGCATGCCCAGCAAGGCCGGATGGCGCTGCATAGCATTGCGCAACCGCGTGGCGGCGGCGGCGATATCCGGCAATGGTTGGGTGATGATGGTGGGAAGCACGCTGGTGACGCCGCGTTCGGCCAACCTTTCCACGAAATGATCCCAGTCTCTCGGCGTGGCGGTGGCGCAATCCACCCCGAAGGCGCCATTATTATGCAAATCGATTAGCCCCGGCCCCAGCACGCCGTGCGCCAAGTGCAAATCTGCCTTTACCTCGTCCGGTTGCACCGAAACGATACACCCTGCGGCGATCTCCACCGTGGCGGGGCCGGTGAAGTGTTCACCATCAAACAGGCGTTGGGCAAAAATCCGCATATCACCGTAAAACTTAGGAGAGGGTATGTCCCCGGCGGGATTCGAACCCACGGCCCCAGGATTAGGAATCCTGTGCTCTATCCTGCTGAGCTACGGAGACATCTTGAACGCATAGCACCCCTTGCGGAGCGAAGCCTCTTTAACCCGCCTGCCAAAGATTTCAAAGTCGCATCGGGCGCTAGTGTAGCTTAGTGCCGTCCGGCCCCAGCACGGCCACATTTACTTTGATCCCTTGGCGTACGCTTTCCGTCACCGTGCAAAAGTCCTCGAAACTCGTGAGGGCGCGGGCCAGATGCGGCATCGCCTCGGGCGAGCTGTTGAGCGTGATACTGACTTCGAGAAGCGACACCCGCAGCCGATTCTTCTCGTTCCGGCCGATCTCGCATTTGACCGTGGCGGAGAACTCGCCGGGGTCTTCGTGAAATTTTCGGCAGGCAAAGGTGAGACTGGCGCACAGGCAGTTCGCAACCGAGGCGGCCAGCAGATGCTGCGGCGAGGGACCAGAATCCACACCTATGGGCACGGGCTCATCGGCGATCAGCGTGGCGTATTGCGGCCCGAATTCCACAAGGAACCGGTAATCCTCCTGCCGGGTAACGGTAACGGTGATGCTTTCGCTCATGCGTCTCTCCTTATGCGCTTACCGGCCTTGTGCCGGGCAGCGGGATAAAGTCTTCTTCGTCTCCGGGCACCAGTCCAAATCGGCGCTGCGCCCAATCCTGTTTTGCTTGCTCGATGCGTTCCTGAGAGGAGCTGACAAAATTCCACCAGATATGGCGCGGTCCATCCATCGGTTCACCGCCCAGCAACATGAGCCGAGCGTCCGTGAGTGCGCATACAGTAATTGCATCGCCAGGGCGGAAGATTAGTAGCTGCCCTTCGCCAAATCGCTCTCCGGCAATTTCCACCTCGCCCGCGACGACCTGCACCGAGCGTTCCTCGTGCTCATCAGGTACAGGCAGTTTGGCGCAGGCACTAAGGCTTACATCCACACACAGTGTGTCCGAAAACACCTTCACGGGCGAAATCTGCCCGTAGGCACGGCCGGCGATGATCCGCGCCACAATGCCGTCATCCTCGATTTGCGGCAGACTGGCGCCTTCGTAATGAAAAAAAGCCGGTGCTGTCTCCTCGTCCTGTCGGGGTAAGGCCACCCATCCCTGGATTCCAAGAATGGCTTGCCCCTCTTTGCGTGCTTCGCCCGGTGTGCGCTCGGAATGGGCGACACCGCGTCCCGCGGTCATCCAGTTTACCTCGCCGGGGCGAATCTCCTGTGCACTGCCCAGAGTATCCCGATGAAAGATGCGCCCCTGCATTAAGTAGGTGATGGTGGCAAGCCCAATGTGCGGGTGCGGCCGCACGTCCAACCCGTGGTCCGGTTCAAAGCTTGCGGGGCCGATATGGTCTAGGAACACAAAAGGCCCCACCATGCGGCGCTTGGCGTGGGGTAGGGCGCGGCGCACACGCAAGCCACCGATGTCGTGGGTGACAGGGGTAACGACCAACTCGGCCCTACCCTCCGGACCAGCGAGTGGACGATGCAGCCAGGACATGCTCCCTCCGAATCCGGGACATGTCCTGCATAGCCTTTGGACCAAGCCAGGGCAAACGGCCGCTGAGGCGGTGGCCAACTGACGGCGGGCGGGTGAGGGCAGATGGGCCGGCTCTGCTATGTGCGAGAGTTTGAAGGCGGAGGGCGCCGTTCAGTGCCTTAATCTCGCCGCGCAGCGCATGCACGGCGGCGGAGGTTTCTCCCATCATTGCGGTGCTCTGCTGCACGGCGTTGTTCATCTGCCCTAGCGCTTTGTTCACCTCGCCCAACCCGGAGGACTGGTTGAATGCCCTCGTGGCAATGCCGGAAATCGCTCCGTCGATCTGCCCCACGCGGGTCACAATACCGTCCAGCGCGCTGCTGGTACGGCTTACCAGCTCCACGCCCTGCTCCACTTGGGCGGAACGGGTGGAAATTAGATTCTTGATCGCTTTGGCGGCCTCCGCGGAGCGCTGCACCAGCGCCCGCACCTCGGAGGCCACGGATTAAATGATCCGGACGAGATGATTCACTGGCCCATGCCCGGCACCAATGTCAGGTGCCGTGCGAATGGCCTCCTGCAGATAATGCCGGGCACGACGCACCGCCACCTCTAGTCCCATACCCTGCGCTAGGCTAACTGCGATGGCCGAGGACATGGTGCAACCGGTACCGTGGGTGTTGCGGCTTTCGATGCGCGGCAGTGTGATGGAAACCGTGCCTTCGGGTGTCACCAGCAGGTCCGTTAGTTCGGCCTCATTACTGTGACCGCCTTTTACCAGAGCCGCTTTGGCGCCAATCTCCAACAATTTGTGCCCGGCGGTCATTCGCTGGGCTAATGTCTCGACGGGTAAGCCTGTGATTTTTGCGGTTTCCGGTAAATTCGGAGTGACCACCGCAGCCTTCGGCAGCAGTTCCGAAATTAGTGCGCTGATTGCGCCATCGGGCAACAGCACGGCACCCGAGGTCGCAACCATCACCGGGTCCAACACTATCGGCACAGTGGCAGGCAGGTTGGCGGCTACGGTGCGGATGATCTCTTCGTTGGTGAGCATGCCGAGCTTGATCGCGTCCACGCCAATATCTTCCAGCACAGTGCGCATGGAAAGGGCGACGAATTCGGCGGGTACCGGATGCACTCCCTTCACCCCCAGCGTGTTTTGCGCCGTGAGCCCGGTGATAGTGGTACAGCCATAGCCGCCCAGGGCAGAGATGGTCTTGATGTCCGCCTCAATCCCGGCGCCGCCGCCTGAATCAGAGCCTGCGATGGTCAGAACGCGCACAATCATTCGGCGGCCTGCGCATTGGCGGCGGCAATCGCGGCGCAGAGCCCGTCCACGATCTCCTCGATCAGTGCTTGGCGCTCGCCCTCAGCCATCACGCGGATCAGAGGTTCGGTGCCCGACGTGCGGATAAGTACACGACCGCTAGCGCCAAGCCTAGTTTGAGCGAGCGATATGGATTCCTGGATATGTGTCAGCCCTAGCGGTGAGGCCCCGCGATAGCGCACATTGCGCAAAAGCTGCGGCAGCGGATCGAATACTCTGCACGTCGCGGAAGCGCGTTGGCCGGAGCGTACCAGCACCGAGAGCACCTGCAGCGCCGCCACTAGTCCGTCGCCGGTAGTCGCGAAATCGGAGAGGATCACATGGCCGGACTGTTCACCGCCCAGATTGAATCCTTTTGCGCGCATCGCTTCGGCCACATATCGATCACCCACCTTGGTGCGGATGAGGTTGAGTCCCATTCCACCCAGAAACCGCTCCAGTCCCAGATTGCTCATTACCGTGGCGACGATACCGTCGCCGCGCAAGGTGCCTGCTTGCGCCATATCCCGCGCGATCAGGCCGAGAATTTGGTCGCCATCGATGATCTCGCCTCGCTCATCGGCTAGAATCACCCGGTCGGCGTCGCCATCCAAGGCGATACCGATATCCGCGCCGTGCTCCAGCACGGCCTCGCACAAAGCCTTGGGCGCGGTGGAACCTGCTTCTCGGTTGATGTTGAACCCGTCCGGGGAAACACCGAGCGGGATCACCTCGGCACCCAGCTCGAACAACGCGGCGGGCGCTACCCGGTAGGCGGCGCCATGCGCGCAATCCAGCACAATCCGTAAGCCATCCAGCCGCAAGCCGCGCGGCAGGGAGAATTTCGCGGCTTCGACATAGCGCCCGGGGGCATCCACAAGGCGCGCGGCACGGCCAAGTTTTGCAGGTAGGGCCATCCGATCTGAGAGATCCTCCGTCATCAGCGCTTCGATCTCGGCCTCGGTCTCATCGGAAAGCTTTGCGCCGTCCGGTCCGAATAGCTTGATGCCGTTATCCTCATACGGGTTGTGTGAGGCGGAGATGACAACCCCCAGATCTGCCCGCAGTGAGCGCGTGAGCATGGCAATGGCAGGCGTGGGTAGCGGCCCTGCCAGGGTTACGTTCATGCCCGCCGAAATAAAGCCCGCCGTGAGGGCCGGTTCCAACATATAGCCTGAAAGCCGTGTATCCTTACCGATGATCACGCGGTGCCGGTGCTCGCCCCTGGTAAAGAGCAACCCGGCCGCTTGGCCGAGCTTGAGCGCCACTTCCGCCGTCATCGGTGCGGCATTGGCGGTGCCGCGAATCCCGTCGGTGCCGAACAGCCGGCGTTGGGGCGTTTTATCCATCATCTCTCTCATTCAGTCTTTGCCAGACGCGTAAGGCTTTTACGGTGCCGGCCACGTCATGCACGCGCAATATATGCGCCCCTTGGCTCACGGCATAGATTGCCGCAGCTAGGCTTTCTGGGTCGCGTTTTGCGGCCATGGGTTCGCCGGCGATCTCGCCCAGGAAGCGCTTGCGCGAGAGGCCAATGAGCAATGGCTGTCCCAGTGCTGCCAAACGCGCTGTGGCTTGCAGCAATGTTACATTCTGCGTGCCGCGCTTTGCAAAGCCTAGGCCAGGGTCTAGGCAGATATTTTCCGGCCGCACGCCCGCTGTCAGCGCGCAATCCAACAGGGCGCTGAGCTCGGCTTGCACCTGCGCTGCCACATCGTTGTAAATGGCGTGATAGTTCATCGTTTCGGGGGTGCCGCGCATGTGCGTCAGCACTACTGGGCAGGTCCGGCGCGCCACCAGCGGCAGGGAGGCAGGGTCGTGGGTGAGGGCGGAAATATCGTTCACGATCCTAGCTCCAGCGTCCAGAGCGGCATCCATGGTTGCCGCATTGCGCGTGTCGATGGAAATCATCGCACCGTCTGCCGCCAGGGCACGGATCACCGGCACGACCCGGTCGATTTCTAAATTGACCGGAATGGGTTCCGCGCCGGGGCGGGTACTCTCTCCGCCAATGTCCAGAATATCGGCACCCTCGGAGCGCATGCGCTGGCCCGCGGCAATCGCGGCATCCGGATTGAAATGCCGCCCGCCATCGGAGAATGAGTCCGGCGTGGTGTTGAGAATCCCCATTACCAGCGGCCGATTTAGCCGCAACCCGGCCCATTCCGTGTTTCTAGACGCCATATACACCCCTATCATGCCCCGCCGCGCCGCGGCTATAGTGCAGCGTGGAGGGATAGCATGGCGGCTAGGCTTTATCTGGGTACGGCACGATATTCATCTTGGTCGCTGCGCGGCTGGCTCCTTGTACGGCTTGCAGGGCTAAACGTGGAGGAAATCTTCGTAAAGCTAGCGGGGGGACACTCGCTTGAGGTGAAGCAGGTTTCACCCAGCGGGCTGGTGCCGTTTCTGGAGCATGACGGCGCGCAGGTTTGGGAAAGTCTAGCCATCGCCGAATATTGCGCGGATATCAACCCCTCCCTCTGGCCCTCGGAGCGCATAGCCAAGGCCAGGGCACGGTCCATTGCCGCTGAGATGCATGCTGGCTTTAGGGCGCTCCGTTTGGCCATGCCCATGGTATTGGGTCGACCGGATTATGCCGGTTTGGGGCAGACCCCTGAGAGCCTGGGCGACATTGCACGGATTGAGGCGCTTTGGACGCAAACGAGGAAAGAATTCGGCGCTGGGGGGGCATATCTGTTCGGCGCAAATTTCAACGCGGCTGATGCCATGTATGCCCCGGTCGTGGCGCGGCTACTCACCTACGCGCCACCGCTCTCGGCCGTCGCAAAAGCCTATTGCGAGGCGGTGCGCGCGCACCCGCTCGTTGTCGAATGGTATGATATCGCGGCAAAAGAGCCCCAGTCCTGGCACCTAGAGAAATATGAAAGTCTCGCATGAAACTTCGTAACCTGCTGCTAGCTGCGGCGCTGCTGCTTGGCGCAGATCCAGTTTTCGGCGCCACTACCACGCCGAGCCTGAATATCCGCCTTGATCATGGTTCAGTCTGGCGGACGAAGGTGAACCAAACTGCCACCAAGGGATTCCTTGAGATCCATAATGAGGGTTCGGTCCCGGACGTGCTGACCGCCTGGAGCTGCCCAGATGCAGACAGCACGGTGTTGATAGGCAAGGATGGCAAGGCGCTGACCCGGCTTGTGATCCCCGCACACCAGACAGTGATGCTGGCGCCGGGAAAGATTTACTTGGCGCTGAGCGGCTTGCATTTCGGTATTGAGCGCGGCACGATTCTGCCTTGTGCGTTTACTTTTGAACAGGCTGGTCAAGTCGGTGGGTTTTTGAACGCGGTGAAGCCTCCAAAGTTATGAGGCGGGAAACGTCTCTACACGGAAGCTGCATCCGCCTGTGGCTTTGGCGTGATGAGATGAGCGTTTGGCTCAATGCGGGCAGGGGTGTCTGGGGGTAACATGAACGACGTAACAACGGGCAAGGCCAAGAGAGCACCTCCCGCACCGCTGCCGGAATTCGATGAAGAAACCTATCTGCGCCTGAACCCGGATGTGCTAGTGGCGGTGGCCGAAGGTAAATTTCGTTCTGCTCGTGAGCATTACGAACATTACGGCCGTGCGGAGGGCAGGCTTGCCGTGGCTCCCCGCGACCTGCCGCGCGATAGGATCATCATTACCGCCCGCCCTGGTGGCGCCGATGAAGCGCCGAACGCCCCCGCTGGCGCGGTCGACACGATCAAGCTCTCCAGTGCGGGCGGCTTGTTTGTCGCGGGTTGGATTAATGACTCATTGGACCGTCTGGACGCGGTGGAGTTGTACGTTGCCGGGTGGTCAATCGCGTTTTCCGCCGCCAATTTGGCGCGGGTGCGTCGGCCGGATGCCGAATCTGCAGCGGGGCTTGCTGTACCGCACTCGCTTGGCTTCTGGGGTTTTATCTATGCCGCGCGGCGGCTGCCTGCGGGCAAATGCAACGCGGTACTGCGGCTGAAATCCGGCGCCGAACGAATCGTGATCGTGACGATTGAGGCGCTGGGCGACCTTGAACTGCGCGGCACGGTGCTGAACTATTTGGCAAGTGCGCATTACTACGGCCCGACCGGGTTCAGCGTGGCCTCCTCGATCAGGCAGACGATTGGAGCGCAGCTTGTCGATTTTAGCCGGATGCTGACGATCAGGGCAGTAAGCGCGCCTTTTGTGGAGCGCTTCCACCAGATCGGGCGGGTGCCGAAAGCCTCCGTGATTGTGTGCCTACATGGCAAGGCGGATTATCTGGCGGTGCAGCAGGCGTTGTTCTCGGTGAAAGCGGGGGCCGAGGATTACGAATTCATCTATGTTTGCAACAGTCCGGAGCTGGCGGAGGCGCTGCTGAACGAGGCCGCCATCGCGCGGCTTATTTATGGGCTCGACATCACTCTGATTCTGCTGAGTGCGAATGCCGGCTTTGCCGCCGCAAATAATCTAGGGGCGACGTATGCTCGGTCAAGCCGAGTGATCTTCATGAACCCGGACGTGTTTCCGAAGTGCCCGGATTTTGCCTGCCGCCATTTGGCGTTGGCCGAAGAATTGCCTGCCGCGCAAACGGATATTTTTGGTGCGGCACTTTATTACGATAACGGTTCAATGGTGCATGCCGGTATGTATTTTGAAGCCAAAACAATGCCGGGGTTCACGCTGGGACAGAAAGAGGATGTAAGCCTGCTGAGCGTAGAGCATTACGGCAAGGGCGCGCCGCCGGAGGATGCGGTGCTTTTGCATCGTCGTGCAGTGCCCGCGGTGAGCGGGGCCTTCATCTCCATGAACCGCGCCTGGTTCGACGAGCTGGAAGGATTTTCGCAAGACTACATCTTCGGCCATTACGAGGACGCGGATTTATGCCTGCGCAGTCTAGAGGCAGGAAGACCTGCTTGGCTTTTCGACCTGCGTCTGTACCATCTCGAAGGCACCGGCAGCGTTCGCCAGAAAGTGCATGAAGGCGCCTCGGCGGTAAATCGTTGGTTGTTCACACAGAACTGGCTGGACCAGGTGAGCCCCGCCTTACTTGGTCCGCGTCCGGCCCACCCGGCATTAGCGGAGGCCGCATGATGAAGGTTCTGCTCATTGCCATGTATCATCCGGAACTGGTGCGCGGTGGCTCGCAGTTGGTGGCATATGAGCTGTTTCAGGGGTTGCGGGAAGTGCCGGGTTTGGAGCCCGTGTTGCTGTGCTCGGCCGACAGCAATTCACCTTCCATGTTCAAGAAGGGTGCGCGGATCACGGGGTTTGACCAGCGCGCGAACGAGTTTCTGTTTCTCTCGCATGACTACGATTGCGTCTGGCAGAAGTTACCGCTGCTCGGCCAAGCTGAAACATTCGCTGAATTCTTGCGGCGCGTGAGGCCGGATGTGGTGCATTTTCACCACTTCTTAGCATACGGCATCGATTACCTGACGCTGACACGCAAGGTTTTGCCGCGGGCACGCATTGTACTCACGGCGCATGAGTTTCTGACGATCTGTGCTGCGGATGGCCATATGGTGCGCAAGACCGATGGCTCGTTGTGCGAGCAAGCGAGCCAAGTGCGCTGCCACCAGTGCTTGCCTGCCGTGTCACCGGAGATGTTTTTCCTGCGTGAGCAGTGGATGAAGGCGCATCTTGGCGTGGTAGATTTGTTCACTGTGCCCAGCCGCTTCATGATTGACGTTTACGCGCGCTGGGGGTTGGCGGCAGAAAAATTCGTGCACGTGCCTAATGGCTTGAGCATGCCCCCGCCGCCGGCGGCGGGGGCGCTCGAGTTCACCCGGCGCAACCGCTTCGGCTTTTTCGGGCAGATGGTAGACGTAAAGGGGTTGCTCGTTCTGCTTGAGGCAGTGAACATGTTGCGCGCTGACGGGTTCGAGGATTTCGCTGTCGAGATCAATGGCGAGAACATTCATTTCGCAAGCCCGGCGCGGCGTCGGGAGATCGAGACGTTTCTGGCACAGGAGGCGGAGCGTCCTCTGGCCGAACGGCGGGTGAACTTCCTTGGTGGCTATCATCACGGCCAGATCGGCGCGCGCATGGCGCGGGTGGATTGGGTAGTGGTGCCCTCGACTTGGTGGGAGATCTATTGCCTAGTGATCTCCGAAGCGTGGCATTTCGGTAGGCCGGTGATCGCGTCTAACAAAGGAGGTCCGGCGGAGCGGGTCACCGATGGCAAGGACGGATTGCTATTTGAACTGGGCGATGCCCGCTCCCTGGCGCAGGCCATGCGTCGCGCCGCAACCGAGTCAGGGTTGTGGGAAACACTTGTTCAAGGTATCAACCCACCCACCTCGCGTGAGGAGATGGTACGGGGCTATCTTGCCGTTTACGAGGCGGCGCAGGAGAAGCAGACACTGGCGGCGGAATAGCACAAGACGAGCCGCGCCTAAGCTGCGGAGCGTTTGCGGCGCAGCAAGACGAGCCCTAGTAAGGCGGACGCGAGGAACGTGGCGCCGCCCATCATCAGCAAATGTACGTGGTTTGGGGCGCTGCCCTTACCGAGCATAGCGAAAACGATGGTTTGGGGGATGAAGCCGATGGCCGAGCCCGTCAGGAACGGCGTCAAGCGAACACGGGTTAGCCCTGCGGCCAAGTTCAACAGAAGGTTATTGCCCACAGGCATCAATCGCAGCATCAACGTGGTAGTGAAGGGATGGCAGGCGATGGCGCGGTCTACCCAGGCCAGTCTAGCGCCGAATTTGCGCCGGCAGAAATCCTGCGCGACGGTGCGGGCCCAGATGAAGTCCAGGCTACAGGCCAGGCTTTGCGCCACCAGGGCGATGGCGGTTCCGTACCAAGGGCCGAAGGCGTAGCCGGCGGCGAAGGCTGGAATCTGGCGAGGTAGCCCGATGGCGATGAGGAAGGTGGCAAGCAACAGGAAGGTGGTTTGCCCGCGCAGTCCACCTTCGGCAAGCATGGATACAAGCGCCGATTGCGCCGAGCCGTGACTCAGCAGCGGCAGTGCGGCGGCGGCTGCGATTAGTCCGCCGGCCATTAAAGCCGGTTTCAGCATCTTTGCGGCGCCATGCGTGGCGGAAACGGCGTGTGGGTTGGCGCTATTCACAGTGTCCCTCGATCTGTGGCACCTTCCAGCGGCGCTGCAGCCAGGCAACGCCGGCAAGGTCAACAATGCCAACTTTTAGCCGCTGCCAGTTATTGTAATGCGAGGCGCCATGGGCGCGGGCATGGTGGCGCACTGGCACTGAAATCACTTGGCCGCCGGCGCGTATAAATAGGGCTGGCAGGAAGCGATGGATGTGGTCGAAATGCGGTAGCTCTAGGAAGGCTTGGCGGCGAAATAGCTTCAGTCCGCAGCCGGTATCCGGTGTGGCGTCCTTCAGCGCCCAGGCGCGAACGCGGTTGGCTAGGCGCGAACCATAGCGTTTGGCGCTGCTGTCCTGCCGGTTGACGCGATGCCCGGCGATGAGCACTGGGTGGGGGCCTTTTGCCTCGGCTACCCGCATTGTTTCCAGCATGGTAGGGATGTCCGAGGGGTCGTTTTGTCCGTCTCCGTCCAGCGTGGCCACATAGGTGCCCTGTGCGAATTTGACACCGGTGACAACCGCGCCGCTTTGTCCACAGCTTTGCTTGTGGCGCACGCGCACGAGGGTTGGCAGGGTCTGGGCAATTTCTGCGAGAATCTGCGGTGTTGCGTCGGCGCTTCCATCGTCCACGTAGACGATCTCATGCGCGATGCCTGCGAGCGCTGCGCCAATGGCGCTGATCAGCGGCTTTAAGTTTGGTGCCTCGTTATGCACGGGCACGACTACGGAAACGAGCGGTGTCTTAGGGGTTGGGTCGAGCTTAGACAGTAAGCCGGGTTCAATGTTCATGGGTTCATTCAGCAGCAGCATTAAGGCGCATCTGTGTTCCGATTCCGCCAAGAGCCGGGCAGCTTGTCTGTTTTGGCAACAATTAGCCTTCATAACCGACAATATTCCTGCCGTCATCAATTTTTCATGGCCGGTTGTTTATGAAACGCCGGGAAAATGTGCATGCTGATGTGGGTAGCAAACGGCGTGGCTTGGCTTGTTAACAGGGCATCGGTATAAGCCCGCTCGACGACACGGGGCGGGTAACTGGACTCGCCCGACGGATTAAGGATCTGACGGCATGTTGATTTCGTTGCCACCGGATTACCGGCCATCGGAAGACGAAGAGTTTATGAACCCGATGCAGACCGAGTATTTTCGCCAGAAGCTGCTGCGCTGGCGGGGGGATCTGGTGAAGGAGGCGAATGGCACTCTGGCCTCGCTGGGCGAAGGCGGGATTCTAGAGGCCGATATTACCGACCGCGCGAGTGTTGAGACCGACCGTGCGCTAGAACTGCGTACACGGGATCGTGCCCGCAAGCTGATAGGCAAGATTGACCAAGCGCTAGAGCGCATCGAGGCCGGCATTTATGGTTTCTGCGAGGAAACCGGAGAGCCGATCGGCCTGCGGAGGCTTGAGGCCCGGCCGATTGCAACTCTTTCCATCGAGGCGCAGGAGCGTCATGAGCGGATGGAGAAAGTTCACCGCGACGATTAAGTTTGAGTACCCTCGATATCTGTTAATTCAGAGACGGGTTCGTGGTTCATGGGTGGTCATTCACATGACCAAATCTAAACCGATCCGGTTTTATTTAGGGCGCTGTTTTGCAACGCGCTGCCAGAAACTGGCTGCCGCATAAGTTGTCGGGCTGATGGTGGTTTTGGGCTGGGTAAAGGCTGGATTTTGGGCCGGTATTGTTTCGGCAGTAGCCCGGCGATCCAGTTTGCGCCTTGGCCCGCCAGAGGCAGGAATCGTGCAGTTGCGACCGGGGTGGGCCATTGCGATGATGGTTCGGCCAAGCCCAGCGCGATATAAGTAAGAAATACCAGAATGGCGCCGCGCGCGGCCCCAAACAGAATGCCGAGCGAATGGTCAAGTCCGGAGAGAGCTGAATCCCGGACCAGCCCGCCGATCAGTCCGCTGACGAGGCTGAGAATGATCAATACCACAAGGAAAACCGCCGCCATGGCACCGTAAATGGCAAAGTGCTGCAAGCTCTTGGGCAGCAGTGAAGCGATATACGGCTGCACCGGACCGTAGAATTTCAGGCAGGCGACCAGCGCGCCGATCCAGGCGCCGACGCCCAACACTTCGCGCACGAAGCCGCGCACCATCGAAAACAAGGCCGAGAGCGCCACGATGCCCAGCATTACCGCGTCAACCCAGGTCATGTGGTCTCCTTTTGCTTGGGCGTTAGTTCTCGACCTGTGGTGATCACGCCAACGAGGTCCGTTAGATGTCCGATCTCAATCAGTGAAAGCGATTTTGGCACACTAAGCTTGCCCGTGCCTCCAGCCACACGCTTAGGTCCCGCCGCACGAGTAAATCCGAGCTTCGCCGCCTCCTTCAGCCGCAGTTCCGTCTGTGCCACCTGGCGCAATTCGCCCGAAAGACCAATTTCGCCAAAGAACACCATTTCTGGGTCGGTGGGAACGTCGGATGCCGCCGAGATGAGTGCGGCGGCTACAGCAAGGTCCGCAGCGGGTTCGGAAACTCGCAAGCCCCCGGCCACGTTCAGGTAGACATCGTTCATAGTAAGTTTTAGCCCGCAACGTGTTTCCAGCACGGCCAGCAGCATAGACAGCCTTCCGGAGTCCCAGCCGATGACCGAGCGTCGGGGCGAGCCGCCAGGGTTAGGAGCGAGCAGGCACTGGATTTCTACCAGCACCGGGCGAGAGCCTTCTAGCCCAGCCAGCACAGCACTTCCCGCCACATTGCCGCGTCGCTCCGCCAGGAATAAAGCCGAGGGGTTAGCAACTTGCGAAAGCCCCTGGCCCGTCATTTCGAACACACCGATTTCGTCCGTGGCCCCGAAACGGTTCTTCATACCGCGCAAAATGCGGAACTGGTGGCCGCGATCGCCCTCAAAATGCAGTACTACGTCCACCATGTGCTCCAGCACGCGCGGACCCGCCAGTGTGCCTTCCTTGGTCACGTGACCAACAAGCAGGAGTGCGAAGCCTTGGGCCTTGGCGGTACGGATCAGCTCGAATGCGGCGGCGCGCACCTGTGTGACCGAGCCGGGGGCAGCCTCCACGCTGTCTGTCCACATGGTCTGGATGGAATCGATGACTACTAGCTTGGCGTTGGGAAATTGCGGCAGAGAGGCGATGATGTCACCCAACTGGGTAGCGGCGGCCAAATGCAACGGTGCGTTTGACAGGCCAAGGCGTAGGGCGCGCATGCGAATTTGGTCAATGGATTCCTCGCCCGAGATGTACACCACTTCCTGCCCGGCGTGACCCAAGGAGGCACTGGCCTGCAGCAGGAGCGTAGATTTGCCGATGCCAGGGTCGCCGCCCACCAGCACAACCGAGGCGGGCACTAGCCCACCGCCCAAAACGCGGTCGAACTCCGCAATCGTAGTGGGCACGCGGGGTGGCGGCGGATTGATCCCCTCCAGCCCAACGAATTCGATTTTCATTCCCGCGCGGCGGGCACCATCCTTTAGGCCACCGGGTAGGGGCTTTGGCAGCACTTGCTCTTCCAGCGTGTTCCAGTCCCCGCAGGCCTCGCAACGCCCAGCCCATTTGGGAAACATGGCCCCGCAGGCCGTGCAGGTATAGGTTTTAATCGGCTTTGCCAAGTCAACCTGGCTGCCAGCCATAGGTCTTGGCCATGAAGGCCAGTAATTGCGGCTGTTCGGCAGGCACGGCGGCCAGCGCGGCCAGCGCGCCGGCCAGCACCGGAGCTGGCTGCAGAGAGATGGAACTGGCTTGGGCGGCAGCGCTCAGTGCTGGGCTTTTGGCGGCCTGCAACGCAGCGTGGCGCCATTGCGTCACCGCAGCAGGGTTAGTTAGCCGGGGCAGCACAAGCAGGAAATCCAGTCGTGCGGCCGCGGCTGCGGCCCTATAAACGGAATCCAGTAGGGGACTCACCGCCGGGCCAAGCGCCGTGGCGAGCGCAACGCCGGGAAATAGCGGGTCGGGTGCTGTCGTGCCGTCCTGCCCGGTTGTGCCGATGGTAAAGGCCGGTACCCCGCCCGAGGCCAGGAGAGGAGGAAGATCCTCGGGTACGCCTTCACCGCTGATGAACACGGCGTCCACTGTTCCTGCGGCAAAGGCGCTGGTTTTCGCGGCGCTACCATACATGCCGAAAATGGGTGCGGTTGCGATGCCCAGCCGCGCTAGCGCGAGCAGCGCCGCCAGATCAGCGCTTTGCGGCCTTGCCGCGCCAATACGCAACGGCGCCATCTTGCGAAGCGTGTCCAATTCCGGCGGACGACCATGGGGCGCGCGCAACATCAGCACGCCGGAGGCGCCTCCACTGAGCAGAGGGGTCCAGTGAGTAGGGTCAAAATGCACCCTCGCATCTCCGGTGAGGTAAGCGATAAGCGCTTCCCCTGGCAATATGGCGGCGCAGCGTCCATCCGGTACCACCAGGGCGTCCAATCGGTTGGCGCCGGTCACGCCATCTAGCCCGCCTATCGGCTGCGGCACGATGTTGGGCGTGCCGGGATAGGCATCGGAGATCGCCAGCGCGATTGCATTGCCCCAGCGGCTGATTTCCCCGCCGTCGGGGCCCGCCACCAGAAGGGTCATGGGGCCGGCAGTAAGTTGCGTTGCGGTCTGGGCGTGCGCAGCGCCGGGCAGAAGGGGCGAGGCGGCCAGGATACCCAGCATGTGCCGGCGCTTCATTTTTCTTGAACTCCGCGGTTCCTCGAAGCTTAAGAGTTTACGCACGGGCGTGCATCCGTCAATTGTCGTACTGCATCAGCGCTTCTACCGGTACGCTCAGCCTCTCCCGTCCCTTTAGAAAGGTCAGCTCGATCATCACGGCGGCCGCCACCACATCTGCGCCCAGGGTTTGCAATAGCTTGATGCCCGCGGCCATGGTGCCGCCGGTAGCCAAAAGGTCGTCCACCACCACTACGCGCGCACCCGGCTCGATTGCATCGGCCTGGATTTCTATACGGTCTGAGCCATACTCCAGCGCATAGTCCAGCCCCACCGTCGCGCCAGGCAGTTTGCCGGGTTTGCGGATCATCGTGAAACCGCAGCCGAGCTTCAGTGCTAACGGCGCAGCCAACAAGAAGCCACGACTTTCAACGCCCGCCAACACGGTTGGGTGATAGGCCCTCACGCTATTGGCTAGTCGCCCCATTGCCACCTGCCAGGCATCGGCGTGCCGCAGCAGAGTCGAGATGTCGTAGAAGAGAATTCCCGGCTTGGGGAAGTCAGGGATGCTGCGGATGTGATCTTTAAGGTCCATGATGGCGCCTCTATAAACAACCTTGGCCGTGCGGCAAATTTAAAGCGCTGGCGGATTGCCCCAGGCGGCGGCGGCTTCATCGTCGCTTGCACGGGCTTCCACCCAGTGGGTGGTGCCATCTTCCATTTCTTCGGCCTTCCAAAAGGGAGCACGGGTTTTTAGTTGGTCAATCAGATAGGCGGTGGCGGCCAGAGCCTCGGCGCGGTGCGCGCTGGCGGTGGCGGTGAAAACGATGTTCTGCCCCAGCTCCAGCCTTCCAACCCGGTGGATGACCACGCAGCCGGTTAGTGCCCAGCGGGACTGGGCTTCATCGACCAGACGCTCTAGAGCCGTTTGCGTCATGCCTGGATAATGTTCCAGGTGCAGCGCCCGTAGCCCGCCACCCGGCGTCTGCCGCACGATGCCGATGAAGCTCGCAACCCCGCCGCTGCCCGAGCCGCCCAGCGCCGCTAGCAGCGAGCCGGGGTCGAAATCCTGCTCCTGCACAGCCACGAGCCGCATGGGGTTCACCCCCCTGTAACCGGCGGGAAGAAGCCGATCTCTTCTGGGGTGCCCAGCGGCGCGTCCAGTGGCTGAAATTCCTGGTCGACGGCGCAGCGCACGGGTCTCTCGTCTGAAAATGCGGCCTCATAGCCAGGGCCGCGGGTGCGCAGCCAGCCAATCAGCGCGCGGGGCGTGTCTACCTCCGCGGGTGGTGTAAGTTCCTCGCTGCTTTTGCCGATGCGTTCGCGCAGCCAAGCGAAATACATGATTCTCATTGCGGGCCTAACGCTCATGACTTGGTACGGGCGGCGGCACCTGTGGGGCGCCGTGCTTTAATTTATAAAGGCTGCTGTCCCCAGTGGTAATACCCTCGGCGCCATTGATTTGTTTGCCCTGGCCGGGCGGGTAGGGCGAAGGCAGCGACGGCTTATAACTCTGACCCAAGGGCAGATTAGCATTTTTGGCCACTTGGCTCAGCGTTGGCACTGGCTGTTCAGGGCCGGGCCAGACATCGCCTTGCTGGGTTTGCAACGGACTCGGCGCCGGTGATTTGCCCAGCGCACGTTGGGCGGTTTCACTGGAAACCGGCGGAGTGTTGGGGTTGCCAAACGGCCACGTCGTGTGAGCAAGAAACACGCCGCCGCCCGCACAGCCGGTAAGCGAAAAAACGGCCAACAGGGCAACGGTGCGCAAAGACTCTGCTCCTTCAGCGATTGCCGGATTTGTTTAGCCCAAGTGCCGAAATCAGGAAATCCGCGATGCGGTCTGGCTCGTTCAGATGCAGCGTGGGTACAGGGCAATCCGGCAGGGGAGTGTCCGCCGCCACGGCCAGCAGGTCTTTATCTGGCCACGGTGTAGATTTGCCAAGTGCTGCGCGATACACGCCAAGCCGTGGGAAAGGTTCGGCCTTGAAGCCTTCTATTAACACCAAGTCTACCGGCAAAAGTCGGTTGAGCAGCGCTTCGAGCGAGGCTGGTCGGCGCGAGAACAGTGCGAAACTGCCCCCGGTGGTTAATATCACCTCCTGTGCTCCGGCCTCAGCGTGCACGTAACTGTCCTTGCCGGGCTTATCCAGCACGACATTGTGGTGCGCATGCTTGATGGTGGAGACGCTGAGCCCGCGGGCGCTGAGCAGAGGAATTAGCGCGGCGATCAGCGTGGTCTTGCCGGAGCCCGACCAGCCGGAAACGGCGAGAATTTTCATCATACCTCAGGAGGCGGGGGGATGCGCGCCGGCATGACGTAGCCCGGCGGTGAGGTAGTCCCAGCCCGTTATCAACGTGAGCGCCGCTGCCAACCAAAGCAACGCGAAGCCGATCCAGCCCACGGGTAGGGCGCTAAAACCCACGAAGCGCGCGCCGGCATCGCCAAGTAGCAACAGGCCAAGCGAGACCATCTGCACCCCAGTCTTCCATTTCGCAAGCTTTGTCACCGGCAGCCTAACCCGGATGTCGGCCAGATATTCTCGCAGGCCAGAAACGAGGATCTCCCGCAGCATGATGACGATGGCAGGGTAGACGCCGTAGCTAGGCATATGATCGAAACCCACTAGGCACATTAGAGTCGCGCCAATCAAGAGCTTGTCAGCGATTGGGTCCAGCATGCGTCCGAAATCTGAAAGTTGGGCGAGCTCGCGAGCCAGCTTGCCGTCCAGATAGTCGGTGATGCCAGCCAGGGTGAACAGCATGGCGGCGCCGAAATTCGCCCAGGGTGCGCCAATGGCTTCCAGCAGCACCAGCAGCGGAATTGCGCCGATGCGTGACAAGGTGAGGATGTTGGGTAGGTCGGTCAGCATTGTGGCCAAGCTTAGCGGGGATTTTGCGCGGGCGGAACACGCAGTGCGGATTCAATGCACCGGAGTGCTGTCGCCCCTGCTGTGCGGCTCGTTTCTTCCAGCGCGCGATAGGCGGCCAGCAGCTCTTTCCCCAGCGAAGTAAGCTGCGCCCCACCATGCGCGGCGCCACCCTTGGCAGTTTCTACCAATGGCTCGGCGAACGCGGTGTTGAGTGATTCAACGAGGCTCCAGGCACGTTTGTAGCTCATGCCCATGCGCCGCCCGGCCGCCGCGATGGAGCCGGTTTGCGCGATTTGCGCCAGCAGATCGGCCCGGCCAGGGCCCATGACGACGCCTTGTGCTCCGTTGAGTCGTAGCCGCAGGCGGAGAGGTGGTGGATCATCCATACGTCATTCAACCACGGTAGGGGTTTGACCGTCACCCCCTTCCTTCGATATATCCAATTAAACATATCGAGGATTTGCCATGTCTATTTCTCGTCGTTCGTTGTTAGCCGCTCCTCTTGCTCTGGCCGCTATCAGTCCTGCCGCCGCGGCAGAGACGATCACCGTCGCCTACGCCGGGTCTATGGGCAGACTTATGGATAAGGGGCTCAACCCCTCCTTCAGCGCTGCCCAGGGCGTCGGCGTGCATGGCATTCCCGACGGGGCGGTGGCGCTGGCGCATCTCATCACCGGTGGCGTTCTGAAGGTGGATGTGTTTGTACCCGTCTCTGCCGGGCCTGCGAAGATCGTCGAGGCGGCCGGGTTGGTGGCGGGCAAGGCTGTGCCCGTGGCAAGTACCTCGATGGTGCTCGCCTATTCTCCGGTTTCCAAATTTGCCGCGCGGCTCAGTGCCGCCAAGGGCGCGGAGTGGACGAAGATTTTCCTGAACCCGGATTTCCGCCTGGGCCGCACGAACCCCGAGATCGACCCGCAAGGGCGGTATGTACTGTTCGCGCTGCAACTAGCCGAAGCTTATTACAAATTGCCAGGCTTCGCAGATCGGGTTGCGGGGCCGTTGCTCAACTCCAAGCAGATTTTTGCAGAGCCCTCGCTGCTGGCGCGGCTGCAGGCAGGACAGATTGACGCAACCCTGGGCTATAAGAGCGCCGTCGTCTCGCAGAATCTTCCCTTTATCGAACTTCCGGGCGCAGTGAACCTTTCCAACCCGGCGTTGAGGGCCGACTACGCTAAGGCGAGCCTGGAGGCGAAGGGCAAGATTTATCACCCCAGCCCGCTGGTGTTCTATGCCATGGCGCTGAAGGGTGCGGCTGACCCGGCGGCGGCGGCAGATTATGTCTCCTTCCTGGCCGGGCCGGACGGTCAGGCAATCTTCAAGCGCTTCGGTTACGGGCCGAGCGGGGGGGAGGCTGTCTAATCAAATGTTGCGTGCCGGATTCCTGATTTTCGTTCTGGCGTTTTTGCTGGTACCGCTCAGCGGATTCGTCTGTAACGGCGTCTTCTGGCAACAAATGGCGCTCAGCTTGCAGGATTGGACCGCCATTGCCACGTCGCTACTCGGTGGCGCGCTGGCAATGGTGGTGATCGTTCTGGCAGGTACGCCCCTGGCCTTCTACTTGGCGCGGGCAAGGGGGCGGCTGGCGTTGCTGGCAGAGGCGATAGTGCTGATGCCGATGCTAATGCCGACACTGGCTTTGGGTATTCTGCTGGCGGTCGTGTACGGCCCGGCAGCGCCTTTGGGACGGGCCTTTGGCGTGCTGGGTATTACCCTCACCAACACCCCCACGGCATTTCTGCTGGCCACCGTTTATGCCGCACTGCCAACCTATGTGGTGGCGGCGCGTGGAGCCATCACCCAAGTGCCGGAGGATTACGAGGAACTGGCCCGAACCCTGGGCGATGCACCGCTCAAGGCAAGGCTGCGCGTAACCCTGCCGCTGGCCAAGCGCGGGCTCTCCGCTGCCTTGTCGTTGGCTTGGGCGCGGGCGCTGGGCGAATTTGGCGTAATCCTAATCGTGGCGTACTACCCTTCTGGGATGCCAGTGCAGCTTTGGACGGATGTGCAGGATTTGGGCTTGCAGGCGGTATTTCCGCTGGTGGGAGTGTTTCTGCTCGCCACGCTACCGGTGCCGCTTTGGCTCGGGTTACGGGCCCGGGCCGGGTGATTGTTGATTACACACTGGCGGCGCCGCTGACGCTGAGTGCCCGCTTCCACCTGCACGGATTCACGGCGCTTCTGGGACGTTCGGGTTCTGGAAAGACCTCGCTGCTGCGGGCGTTGGCGGGGCTGGTGCCGGCGCAGGGTGAGCCCTGGCAGGGCTTGCCGCCAGAACGGCGTCCCATCGGGTATCTACCTCAGGAGACGCGGCTATTCCCGCATCTGACGGTGCTGGAGAACACTGCCTATGCGCTGCGGGGCAAAGGCCGGTTGGAAGAGGCAAAGCGGCTGCTTGGCGAACTGGGGCTAGAGGCGCTGATCGCGCGCCGGCCTAGCCAGCTTTCCGGCGGGCAGGCCAAGCGGGTGGCTTTGGCTAGGGCGCTGGCACATGGACCCGAATTGCTGCTTCTGGACGAGCCTTCCGCCGGGCTTGATCGGCAGACTCGCGACGAGACCCTGGGCTGGCTGAAGCACACGGCCAAAGCGCGGGGTATTCCGGTGCTTGTGGCAACACACGACTACGACATTGCCGCCCAGGCGGATGTGCTGGCGCTGCTGGCCGAGGGGCGGATCATTCAACATGGGCCTGCGGCGGAAGTTTTTGCGGCTCCTACAAGTCGCGCGGCGGCAGAGTTGCTGGGGCTGCTCTGGCCGGGTTGAGCTGGACTTGCCCTACGCGGCGCAGGTTATGCGCTTGATGAAGGCGGAGAGGTGGTGGCGGCGCATCTCTGCCTTTGCCTTGGCACCAGTAGTCATATAATTCATCTGGATCACATAGCGCTGGCCGACGAATTGCTTGTGTCCGTGCCAGGTAGTTGGTCCGTTGGGGAAAATTAGTAATGTGCCGTCCACAGGCGGCACCTCTCTGGCGAAGTTTTCCAGGTTTTCGCCATCGCGCAACAGGCGCAGGCAACCTTCGTGCCGAGTCCAGGCGTCGCCGTTGCTGGGGTTAAGGTAGAGCAGGATGGTAACGCGCTTGGCTGTGGAGTCGGTATGGATCTGCCCGTCCTGAGCGCCGGAATTGCCACGCAGTGTGGTCATCAGCGGCGCGCCAGCGAGGTTCAGTCCGAATTTCTCCCCCACGATGGCGCGGAACCGTTCGCTCTCCAGCGCCGAGATGGTGGCTTTGGCGTTCGGGCCGAGCTTTAGGGCGCCGATAGGGAAGCTGCCGCGTGCCTTCATTGCGGGTAGATCCGCAACCACAGCGGGCAAAGCCTCTGGTTTGACGAAGCGTTCCAGCAAGATATGGGTAAACGGCTCAAGCGAAACCGGGGCCGCGCTGAGGGCGTTGAAATCCACGACATCCATGGGTTGAATCCAGTCCGATGAAACTCTGACGCTGGCCGCAAGAGGTAGGCGCTTCTTGTGGGCTGCGCAAGGCGCGGGTGTCTGGGCGTCTTGCTGCGCCGCACCAATGGGGGCAATATTGGCGTCATATGTCCAGGCCAAAAATACACGAACCAGGAGTGATGGCAGCTTACCGCGCCCGGGTGGCCGCCGGGCTGCTGCAGTATGATGCCGCCCAGGCCGTCGCGGCGGAAAGCCTGCAATCACTTTGGGCTAAGCTGCGCGGCTACGATCCTCATCCGGCGCAGGCGCCGGATGGCTGGTTTACCCGCATGCTGCGTCGTAAGCCTGTGGACGAGGTCGAGGACCGACCCCACGGGCTTTATATTGTTGGCGAGGTGGGGCGCGGCAAGTCTATGCTCATGGACATGTTCTTCGAAGCGGCCGAAGTGCCTCGCAAACGGCGCGTCCATTTCTACGACTTCATGCAGCAGGTGCACAAGCGGTTTCACAAAATCAAGGCCGGGCGTTCACAGGTGGCTGACCCTATCCCGCCGCTCGCCGATATCATCGCTGAGGAGGCTGCGCTGCTCTGCTTCGACGAGTTCCAAGTGCACGACATTGTGGATGCGATGATCCTGGGGCGGTTATTCGAGGCGCTGTTCATCCGCCAAGTGGTCGTTGTGGCCACCTCCAACACCTTGCCGGACGATCTTTATGCTGGCCAACCGGGGCACGACGCTTTCCAGCCCTTCATCGAGTTGTTGAAAGCCAATCTGGACGTGTTGGTGCTTGAATCGTCCCAAGATTACCGCCGCGGGCGGGAGCACGGGTTGAAGGCTTGGGTGGTGCCAGCAGACGGTCAGGCCGAGGCGGCGATCGGCCGTGCCTTCGAGCATCTAGCACAGGGAGAAGCGCCGAATTCTGAGGTGTTACCCGTCCAGGGCCGGCTGATCGCCGTACCGGTGGCCGCGAATGGCGTGGCGCGGTTCGATTTCAACACGCTTTGCAAGGCGGCGTTGGGGCCGGCCGATTATCTTGCTATTGCCACCCACTATCACGCAGTGCTGATTGACGGCATTCCTTTGCTCTCCCCAGAAAATTTCGACGAGGCCAGGCGTTTTGTCACGTTAATCGACGCGCTCTACGAGCATCGTTGCAAGCTATATGCCTCCGCTGCTGCGTACCCAGATGATTTGTACCGCGTCGGCAAAGGGGCGCAGATATTTGAGCGTGCGGCCTCGCGGCTTGAGGAAATGCAGAGCGAGGAATATCTCGCTTTGCCGCATCTAACCTGAAAGCGGGCGCCCCCCTGCCGGGCATGGTGTGATTTTTGGGGGGCGCGTCCCGCGTTCGGCAAGACAGCTGATTCTATTCGTGGGCCCAGCGTACAGCTGCAAAGTGGGTCGATTTTGGGCGTTTTGTGCCTTTAGGCTGCACAATGCTGCTTGCCGGGGTGGGGGAGATACGCTAGCACGCCCGGCAATGGCCCTTTGTAAACTTTTAAAGCAGGTAGGCTAATTCCACATGAACATACATGAATACCAGGGCAAGGAACTGTTGAAGTCTTATGGCGTCGCGGTTCTGGACGGCTACGTGGCCTGGACGCCCGAGGAAGCGGTGGATGCCGCCAAGAAGCTTCCTGGCCCCGTTTATGTCGTTAAATCCCAGATTCACGCGGGTGGCCGCGGGGCGGGTAAGTTCAAGGACGATCCGAATGGCAAGGGCGGTGTGCGCCTAGCCAAGAGCCTGGATGAGGTCCGCGAAGCTGCAAGTGCAATGATAGGGCACACCTTGATCACCAAACAGACGGGCTCGGCTGGCCGGCTGGTCCGCCGTGTGTACGTGGAAGCGGGCTGCGACATTAAGCGCGAACTTTATCTCTCCTTGCTGATTGACCGTTCGGTTTCCGAGGTGGTCATCATCGCCTCCACCGAGGGTGGTATGGAGATCGAGGAAGTAGCCGAAAAGCACCCGGAGAAAATTTTGCGTGCTCCGGTTGATCCGGCTTCCGGAATTTCTGGCTTTCATGCCCGCAAGCTGGCATTCGGTCTGGGGCTTGAGGGTAAGCAGGTTGGTACCTTCCAGAAATTCGTCACCGCCATGTACAACGCCTTTATTGCGCTAGATGCGGCGATCATCGAGATCAACCCGCTGGTGGTGACTGGTTCAGGCGAGATTTTCGCGCTGGATGCCAAGGTCTCGTTCGATGACAATTCCCTCTACCGTCATCCTGAGATTGAAAAGCTTCAGGACGAGGGCGAGGAAGACCCGAAGGAGCTGGAAGCAAACAAGTACTCGCTCTCCTACGTAGCACTCGATGGCAATATTGGCTGCATGGTGAACGGTGCGGGTTTGGCGATGGCGACCATGGACATCATCAAGCTGTACGGCGCCGAGCCTGCGAACTTTTTGGATGTTGGCGGTGGCGCCACCAAGGAGCGCGTGACCGCGGCGTTCAAGATCATCCTCTCAGATCCGAACGTAGAGGGTATCTTGGTCAACATTTTTGGCGGCATCATGCGCTGCGACGTGATCGCGGAAGGTGTGATCGCGGCGGCGCGCGAAGTTTCACTCTCCGTGCCGCTGGTGGTACGCCTGGAAGGCACCAATGTGCAACTCGGCAAAGATATCATGGCCAAGTCCGGCCTGCCCATTATCCCCGCCGACAACTTGGCCGATGCAGCCGAGAAAATCGTCAAAGCTGTGAAGGAAGCCGCGTAATGGCCATTCTCGTCAACAAGGAAACCAAGGTCATCACCCAGGGCTTCACTGGCGCCCAAGGTACGTTCCACTCCGAGCAGGCCCTAGCCTACGGCACCAAGGTCGTGGGTGGTGTCACGCCAGGCAAGGGGGGTACCACACATTTGGACTTACCGGTATTCAACACCGTGAGTGAGGCTGTGGCCAAGACCGGCGCCAATGCTTCGGCCATTTATGTGCCGCCGCCGTTTGCGGCCGATTCTATCCTGGAAGCCATCGATGCCGGTGTTGAACTAATCGTCTGCATCACCGAGGGCATTCCGGTGCTGGACATGGTGAAGGTCAAGCGTGCGCTCGATGGCTCCAAGTCCCGTTTGGTTGGCCCGAACTGCCCTGGCGTCATAACCCCGGATGAGTGCAAGATCGGCATCATGCCAGGCCACATCCACAAGCGTGGCTCCATCGGCATCGTTTCCCGATCCGGCACCCTCACCTATGAGGCTGTTGCGCAAACGACCGCTGCTGGGCTTGGTCAGTCCACCTGCGTTGGTATCGGCGGCGACCCAGTGAAGGGAACCGACTTCATCGAGGTGCTGGACATGTTCCTGCATGACGACGAGACCCAGGCGATCATCATGATCGGCGAGATCGGCGGCCCCTCCGAGATCGACGGCGCAGAATTCCTGGCCAGGCACAAGATCAAGAAGCCAATCGTCGGCTTTATTGCAGGTGCCACCGCCCCTCCCGGCCGGCGCATGGGCCACGCCGGCGCGGTGATCTCTGGCGGCAAAGACACCGCTCAGGCAAAGATCGCTGCCATGAAGGAGGCGGGGATCTTTGTGGCGGACAGTCCGGCCTCGCTGGGCAGTACCATGCTGAAGGCGATCAGCGCTTGAGTTTTAAAGCCCTCATGACGGTGACGCCATGGGGGTTTTTTCTGGCTGGCTTGTTCGGGGCCGGGGCCGCAACAAGGTAACCATGCGTGTTTAGCAATCCAGTTCCATCGCCTCACGTAACAGCATGATAACGTTGCTGCCTTATATGTGCCGTAAAGAAAGTCCTGCATAAGTTCTGCTCATCCGTTTCCGCCTGGAAACTGGGGCAGTTGGCCTTAGCGGAGGATTGGTTGAATGGCCGGTATTGATGTGATCGCGACCGCTATGAACGGGGCAAACGCCCAGTTTATCGCGCAGCTTTATGCGAAGTGGGTGGAAGCGCCCAGCTCTGTTGACTCTGATTTCGCCGCCCTGTTCGCAGTATTTGACGACGATACCCGCGCCATTTTGACCGACGCCTTAGGCGCCTCCTGGGCGCCGCGTCCCTCGGTGTTCGAGACAGTGAGCGCCGGGGATATGCCTAAACCGGCCGTATCGCTGCCCGCAGACACTCACGCCTCCACGCTGGATTCCATCCGCGCGCTCATGCTCATCCGCGCCTATCGCGTGCGCGGACATCTGGAGGCGCAGCTCGACCCGTTGGGCTTGAAGCAGAAAGCCTATCATTCTGAGCTCGATCCCGCCAGTTATGGCTTCACCGAGGCGGTCGATTTCGACCGCCCGATCTTCCTTGACGGCGTGCTGGGCTTCGAGACTGCTACGCTTCGCGATGTCATTGCGGCATTGCGCCGTAGCTATTGCGGCGAGATTGGCGTCGAGTTCATGCATATCCAGGACCCAGCGCAGAAAAGCTGGATTCAGCGCCGGATTGAGGGTGCGCCCTGGCTTTCCGCCTATGATAAAAAAGCCAAGACCCGTATTCTAAAGCAGTTGACAGAAGCTGACTCTTTCGAGGCTTTCTGCCAGAAGCGTTTTGTTGGTACCAAACGTTTCGGGCTGGAAGGCGGTGAGAGTACCATCCCTGCTTTGCATGCTATCATCGAGGTCGCGGCGGGTCGGGGTGTACGCGAAATTGCTATAGGCATGCCGCATCGCGGCCGATTGAATACACTTGTCAACATCGTGAAGAAGCCCCTTGTGGCATTGTTCTCCGAGTTCGGCGGCGCCTCTGCCATGCCAGATGACGTGCAAGGCTCGGGCGATGTGAAATACCACCTCGGCACCTCGACCGATGTGGTCATCAATGGCAACCAGGTGCATATTTCTTTGCAGCCAAACCCCTCGCATCTCGAGGCGGTGGACCCAGTGGTAGTGGGCAAGATCCGCGCCCGGCTGGACATGGTGGGCGATGCCACTCGCAAATCTGCCATGGCTATCCAGATGCATGGAGACGCCGCCTTTGCCGGCCAGGGGCTGGTGTATGAAACGTTGGCTATGAGCCAGCTCATTGGCTACCGCACCGGAGGCTCGATCCATTTGGTTGTGAACAACCAGATTGGCTTCACCACCGTGCCGGCGCATGCGTTCTCTGGCATGTACTGCACGGATGTCGCTAAATCGGTGCAGGCGCCAATTTTCCATGTGAATGGCGACAATCCCGAGGCCGTGGTTTACGCCGCACAGCTTGCCGCCGAATTCCGCTGCGAATTCTCGACCGATGTGGTCATCGACCTCGTCTGCTACCGCCGTCACGGCCATAACGAGAACGACGAGCCCGCCTTCACCCAGCCGATTATGTACAAAGCGATCCGTGCTCTGCCCACGACGCTTAGCCTGTACTCCGAAAATCTGGCGAAGGAGGGCTTTGTGTCCGCCGGCGAGGCGAAGGCGATACAGGATGCCTGTATTGAAGAACTGGAAGCCGCCTTTGAGGGCGCCAAAGACTACAAGGTTAACAAGGCGGATTGGCTAGAAGGGCATTGGGCCGGGATGAAACAGGCTGGCGACGATGCCGAGCAGTTGGATGGAATCACAGCTGCGCCGTTGGTGCAGCTTGAGCAGGTGGGCAGGGCGCTATATACGCCGCCACGGGATTTCGACCTGAATCCTAAAATCGCCCGCCAACTCGAAGCTAAACAGCACATGTTTGAGGCGGGCGAGGGTATTGACTGGGCGACCGGCGAGGCTCTGGCCTTCGGCACGCTGCAGTTGGATGGCCACCGCGTGCGCCTCTCGGGTGAGGATGTGCAGCGGGGCACCTTCTCCCAGCGTCATGCGGTGCTCATAGACCAGACTAACCAGAATGAATATGTGCCGCTGAACAACATCAAAGAAGGTCAGGCGCGCATCGAGCTATTCAACTCGCTGCTCTCGGAGGCAGGGGTGCTGGGCTTCGAATACGGCTACTCGCTGGCTGATCCCTCGGTGCTGGTGCTGTGGGAAGCGCAGTTTGGCGATTTTGCCAATGGCGCGCAGGTGATTATCGATCAGTTCATTGCTGCTGGCGAATCTAAATGGTTGCGAATGTCCGGCTTGGTGATGCTGTTGCCGCATGGCCAGGAAGGTCAGGGGCCAGAGCATTCCTCCGCCCGACTAGAGCGCTATCTGCAGCTTTGCGCCGAAAACAACATAGTGGTCGGCAACCTCACCACCCCGGCGAATTATTTCCATGCGCTGCGCCGCCAACTGAAACGCAACTACCGCAAGCCGCTGGTACTGATGACGCCCAAATCCTTGCTGCGGCACAAATTGGCAGTCTCCCCGCTTAAGGACTTTACTGAGGGGTCAAGCTTCAAATTCGTTATCCCGGAGACAGATGAACTGGCGTCGGCCGAGAGCGTGAAACGCGTAGTGCTCTGCTCTGGCAAGGTCTATTACGACCTCCTGGCCGAACGGCGTGGGCGGGGTATCAAGGATGTCGCCATCGTGCGGCTGGAGCAGCTATACCCATTCCCGGCGAAGGCGTTGAAAGCCGCTATCAAGGACTATAAGAACGCGGAAATCGTCTGGTGCCAGGAAGAGCCGCAGAACAGCGGTGCTTGGTTCTTTCTGGACCGGCGGATTGAGGTCGTGCTGGACTGTCTTGGCAACAAGGCCCAGCGCCCCCGTTATATTGGCAGGGTTGCCATGGCATCACCGGCACCCGGCTTGGCCAGGGCGCATGCCACCGAACAGGCGGCACTCGTCAATGAGGCGCTAAACGGTTAACCTTTCATACGACGCAGAAAGCAGGAGTCCCCATGCCAGCTGAGATCAAGGTTCCCACGCTTGGCGAGAGCGTTTCATCTGCCACTGTTTCCCGGTGGATCAAGCGCGCTGGTGATGCCGTCGCGGCAGACGAGGCCGTCGTCGAACTGGAGACGGACAAGGTCACGGTCGAGGTGACCGCTCCGGAGGCAGGCGTGATCGCCGAAATTGCCGCCAACGAGGGAGCTGAGGTGGTACCCGGCGATCTGCTAGGCACGGTGGATATGAAAGGCGTGGCAGCCAACGCGACCAAGAAGGACCCCGCCGAGGCTGCGGCGCCAAAAACTGGCGTGAACGCCCAGCAGGAGGCGCCTGGTCCTGTGGCCCGCCCCGGCGTGGGCGCGTTGCCCGCCGCCGCCAAGCTGATGGCGGAAAAGAACGTGAAACAAGAAGACTTAACAGGCACCGCCAAGGATGGCCGCATTTCTAAGGGGGACGTGCTGGATTTTTTGAATCGGCCGTCCGCCCCTGCCGCTGCGTCTGCGGTGCAAGCTCCTCGCAACTCGGATGCACGCGAGGAACGGGTGAAGATGACCCGTTTGCGCAAGACTATCGCAGCCCGGCTGAAGGAGGCGCAGAATACCGCTGCTATGCTCACTACCTTCAACGAGGTGGATATGAGCGCCATCGTGAGTTTGCGTGCTTCCTACCGCGAGGTATTCGAGAAGAAACATAAGGGCATCCGCTTGGGGTTCAGCGGCTTTTTCGTGAAGGCAGTATGCGCGGCGCTGGCCGAATTCCCGGCGGTAAATGCCGAGATCGATGGCGACGAGATCATCTATAAGAACTTCGTCAATATGGGCGTCGCTGTAGGTGGCGCCAACGGGCTCGTGGTGCCGGTCATCCACGATGCCGACCAGAAGAGCATCGCTGAAATTGAGGCGGAGATCGCGGGGTTCGCCAAACGCGCCCAGGATGGTACGCTGAAACTTGAAGAACTCTCCGGTGGCTCCTTCTCCATCACCAATGGCGGCGTATATGGTTCGCTGATGAGCACACCGATCATCAATCCACCGCAATCTGGCATTCTTGGCATGCACAAGATCCAAGACCGCCCGGTGGCGGTAGATGGAAAGATCGAGATTCGCCCGATGATGTATTTGGCGCTGTCTTACGATCATCG
>JAKAEC010000074.1 GCA_021818425.1 Pseudomonadota bacterium | reverse complement strand
GTACGTGCCCGCTGCCCTTTTAGCTTGGGATTACCAACTTGTTGTTGCTTGCTTGTCAACCCTTACGTTTGGCAGCTCGCAAAGGCCAAAACAACCTCTGACCGCCATGACCTTGGCATGATCTCCAGCATGCCTAGACCATTAGTCCGAAGCGCTTACCCGGATGGCCAAGCATTCCCTGGTGAATTCGTCGATCAATATCATCAGCCGAAACTTACGACCATCATGCGTCTGCGCCTCGACGAAGTCATAAATCAGACACGATTGCGCCGCTCCGGCCTCAAGCGGATGCAGGAACTGTCATTCAGCCAGAGTCAGCCTCTTGGTATGTGCTTCTGAGGAACCTTCAACCGTTCCCGGTGCCAGATCCGTTGCGCACGGTCCGTGCCAACCTCCCATCCTTCCGCCTGTGGCAACGCCGTGATCCGCCTACAGTCATACCGACCATAGGTGCCAGCCAGAGCGATAGTGGCTTCAGCTCATCTTCGTGTTCTCGAGTCAAAGTGGTGTAGCATTGCGTGCCGCGGAGATGGTCCCGCAGGCGGCAGGCGTGACGTTCCGACAAACGATGACTCTCCGGAATTTTGGCCACCGCTCGCCGACGTCGTTCAGGGCTTACAAGTTTTCCGCAACAACACCCTTCAGGATCTGCCTCTCAAGCAACAAATCCGCCACCAGACGCGTCAACAGATTGCTTTCATTATCTAATTTCTTCATCGGTCGCGCTTGGTACATATCCAGCCCACCGCACTCTTTCCGGTAGCGGTAATAGCGCTCGTCCAAAATCCCAGCCTCCACGGTAGGCCGCCTGGATCGTCTTACCCTGGTCTGTCTGAACGTCAATTTGCCGCAGCAGCACAACAATCTGCTCCGCGCTCATTTGCTTCTTCGGCAGCAAAATGCTTCCCTTTTAAACCAGTTTGTCTCAACTCAACTGGCCCAAAAATCTCCAGGCCACGCATACCTCCCTGCCCTAAAGCATGAGCGGGTTTGCAAGCTCTGCGAGCGCCCTAGACAGAACTAGCAACGTGATATTAAACACGTACACGACAGAGCCTTTAGTTGCAGACATGTTCAATAATTTCAGTAGGTTATACGGGATATTTACTACAAACACTGCTACGAGAAAGTCTGACTCGGAAAATCAGATAGCGACGCGCCTCCTTGGCGGCTGCGCGCTGCTTCAGCAATACAAAACAGGCATTGCATTTGCGGCTGCTCACCCTACCATCACTTAATCCATGGCTGCTTGACCGGCCACGAACGGGCCATGCATAACGCCTGCTCAGCAATTGAGCGTTTCAAGAAGAATTTCCCAGACTTAATGCAGATATTTTCTATACCGTCCTGGACTTGGCATGGCTAACGACACGGCCACCATGCCGCAACTTCGCGTCCGCGGCCGAAATTTCATGGCGTTGATCCTGGTGCCAGAACCCCCCGTGGGCGCGTGGCTAGCTGCACTGGATGCACAGATGAACCGCGCTGCCGGATATTTTTTCCAGAAGCCCGTGGTGGTGAATTTCTCCGCCTTGCAACCGGACAATACCGACCCCACCGCCCTGCTCTACGCGCTGGATATGCGCAGGCTTTCGATCATCGGCGTGGAGGGGTTGGAGCGCGCTCGGCTGAACGGCACGCGTTTCGAGAATCTGCCCGATCTGCGCCAGCGCGGGAACAACGAAGACCCGTTAGGCCGCAACCTCAACGTGCCGGAGAACGCGTCCAACCCGGTGCCGGTGCCGGACATCACCTCCCTGTTGATTGACCGGCCGGTGCGCTCCGGCCAGTCAATCTTTTTCGAGCATGGGGATGTAACCATTCTGGGCGCGCTTTCCTCCGGCGCGGAGGTGATCTCCGGTGGTTCTCTGCACGTGTACGGTCCGTTGCGCGGACGCGTGATCGCAGGAATAAAATCCGGCGCTAGCGCCCGAATTTTCTGCCGCAAGCTCAGCGCCGAGTTGGTGGCGATCGACGGTGTTTATGCCACCGCCGACGAATGGGGCTCGGAATTCAATAACCGCGCTGTGCAGATACGGCTAGACAATGGCGCGCTGAAAATATCCGCATTGGACTGAGATATCTTATCGCCGAACAGGCAAGGAGTTTGCATTGATGCCCAAGGTCATGGTGGTTACATCCGGCAAGGGTGGTGTGGGCAAAACCACAAGCAGCGCCTCACTGGGGGCGGCACTCGCACAAAGCGGACAGAATGTCGTGCTCATCGATTTCGATGTCGGCCTGCGCAATCTGGATCTCGTGATGGGGGCGGAACGCCGCGTGGTATTCGACCTCGTGAATGTGGTGCAGGGTGATGCCAAGCTGCCGCAGGCTCTGATCCGCGACAAACGCATTGAAACACTCTCCCTTCTGCCCGCCTCACAAACGCGCGACAAAGATGCGCTGACCGAAGACGGTGTGAAAACTGTCATTGAGGAACTGAAGGAAAAGTTCGACTGGATCATCTGCGACAGCCCCGCTGGCATCGAAAAAGGCGCGCAGCTGGCTATGCGCTTCGCGGACACGGCAGTAGTTGTCACCAATCCTGAAGTCTCGTCCGTGCGTGATTCAGACCGCATCATCGGCATGTTGGATTCCAAAACCCTGCGCGCCGAGAATGGTGAGACTCTGGAGAAGCATCTGCTGCTCACCCGCTATAACGCCGCGCGCGCCGCCAAGGGCGAGATGCTGAACGTGAAGGACGTGCTTGAGATTCTAGCAATTCCGCTGCTCGGCATCGTGCCCGAGAGCATGGATGTGCTCACAGCCTCCAATGTTGGCTGCCCAGTGACGCTGAATACGCCGGACTCCGTCGCCTCCAAGGCATATCTGGAAGCCGCCCGCCGCCTGCGCGGCGAGAAGCTGGATATCGTCGAACCCGCCGAACGCAAGGGCCTCATGAGCCGCCTGTTTGGATGGAAGGCGGCCACCGCATGAGTATTTTCAGCTTCTTCACCCGCTCACGCTCCGCTCCGGTCGCCCGTGATCGGCTGCAGATTCTGCTTGCGCATGAACGCACGCTCGCCGGCCAATCGGACCTGGTGGCGGTGCTGCGAGAGGAAATCCTGACGGTAATTGCCAAGCATGTCTCCATCGACCGCGACAAGGTGAATGTGAAGTTGGAATGCGGGAACAATGTCTCGACATTGGAGGTCAATGTCGAGGTGATGGACCAGCCGAAAGCCGCCAGCTAAGCGAAGCGTGCGCTCAACCCCTGCTCAGCGCAATTCAGAGCAACTCGGCCCGTGCCGAGTCAATCTCCCGCAACAATCTCGTGACCTTGCCTGTCCCAAGCAAAAATCCGACGGTTCTGGCACAGTTTGAAAGCTGGAGCGGCACGCCACCCAGCATCCCAGCGACTCCGGTAAAAAATGCGACTAGCAGGTCCCAAACCTATAGTGAGTCGAGTACTCACAAGCTGCCTAAGGCGCAGGCAAAGCCGATAAACGTTAGTTAGACAAATCCAAGAAAGACTTTCAGGCTATGAGAATTGCCGACGCTTCTGCAACGTTATGAAATACATTTAAATACAAACACTGCTGCGGCAAGGCCTGAGAACTCTGCCTTTGCACGGCATACACCGCATGCGTGAACGTTTGGTATGCACACCGGCAGCCGTCCACCTCTAAGCCGACGATTTTTGCAAATATACCAGATTATCCATGAACCGTTCCGCGCAAGTCCGCCAGGAAAACCGCTCTGCATATGGGCGGCAATGCGTGCGGTCTATGTCCAGGGCACGCAAACAGGCGGCACGCAAGTCGCTATCCAACGCGCCAACCGTTGTCGACGCTTCGTCCAGAATGTCCTTTGGACCAGTAACGGGATAGGCCGCCACCGGCAGACCAGAGGCCAGCGCTTCAAGAATCACCAAGCCAAATGTGTCAGTTTTTGAAGGAAACACGAATACATCCGCGCCGGCATAAGCGGCGGCCAATGCCTCGCCGTGACGGGCGCCAGCAAAATGTGTATCTGGGAACTCCCGCTCGAGCGCCTTGCGCTGCGGACCGTCACCAACCACTAGCTTTGAGCCAGGCAGGTCAAGCGAAAGAAAAGCGTGAAGATTTTTTTCTAGCGCTACACGGCCAACATAGGCAAAGATCGGACGAGGCAGATCCCACGCCTCGCGTGGCTCAGGATGAAACGCGTCCAGATCTACCCCCCGCGACCAGGGGCGTAGCTTTTCAAACCCACGCGCCGCTAGCTCGTCGCGCAACGATAGCGTGGCCACCATTACGCCAGCACTGGCGCCGTGGAAACGGCGTAGCCAGGCATAGGTCAGGCAAGCAGGAATGCGTGCGCGCGCCTCCAGATATTCCGCAAAGCGTGTGTGAAACGCCGTAGTAAAATGCAGGCCATGCCGCTTTGCATAAGCTCTCGCAGCCATTCCCAACGGGCCTTCCGTTGCCACATGCAGCGCATCGGGCCGAAACGCTTCTATCATCTTCGCAATCTTGCGGCCGGGAAACAGGGCTAGCCTAATCTCTGGATACGACGGCATTGGGATGGTCTTGAATTGGTCTGGCCCCACCACCTCCACGGTCTTACCCATAGCCCGCAATTCGGCCGCGACGGTACGAAGAGTGCGCACCACCCCGTTTACCTGCGGCTCCCAGGCGTCGGTTATGATAAGAACCCGCGAAAGCCCCGGAAAGGCCAGCAAGGCCTCAGGCGCCTACTCTAGCAACACCGGCAGCGACGTTTTCGCAGGGAAAGGCGGCACGTTCGGCGGCCACCGCCTGCAATGCGACAGCTTGCACGGGGGCAAGCTCCGGTGTCGGCCGGGCCAGCATGGACAGCTTCTGCCGCGCCACCCAATCCACAAGTTCCAGTGTGCCGTCAAAATGTTCCACGAGCGCAGTACAACTTTCCACCCAGTCGCCGTCGTTCAAATACATCACGCCGTTCACCTTGCGCATCTCAGCATGGTGAATATGGCCACACACCACGCCGTCAAATCCACGAGCTTTTGCGTCGTCGGCCAGCGCGGTCTCAAACCGGTCGATTGCCTTCACGGCCTCCTTCACCTGCAGCTTCAGCCAAGCCGAGAGCGACCAGTAAGGATAACCCAAACGGGTTCGAGCCATGTTGAAATAGCGATTCACCACCAGCGCCGCAGTATAGGCCCAATCGCCCAGCAAAGCGAGCAATCTGGCATGGCGCACCACGCTGTCGAAACTGTCGCCATGGGTAACCAGCAGGCGCTTGCCATCGGCAGTGACGTGCTCAGCCTCCATCTGCAGCTTCACGCCGCAAATCTCGATGTTGAGATTGATGTATTTGCGTAACATCTCGTCATGATTACCAGGCACGTAAACAACATTGCTGCCCGAACGCGCGGCTTTCAAAATCAACTGCAGCACCTCATCATGGTGCTTATCCCAGAACCAGGAGCGTTTTAGCCGCCAGCCATCGATGATATCACCAACCAGAAACAAGTTCTCACAGGTATTCTGCTTGAGAAAATCCGCCAGGAACGCGGCACGGCAGCCACGCGTACCCATATGCAAGTCGGATATGAAGACACTGCGGTAAGCCTTTGGGCGGGGCTGGCTGGATGCGTTCATGGGCGCTGCAATAGTCCGCTACACCGCGTCGGAAACAGTGAAGATTCAATGACGCAATCAGCGAGTTTTTAAATTTTCATTGTAATACTCATGTCATTGATGTGCCATTCTGTCGTCACTGAATCGGTGCATGAAGAAATTTTGAGCTATTGCGCCGGAGTGAGAACTAATGTTGGTCATTTTCAATCCGGTAGCTGGAAGAAGGCGGGCAGGGGCACTGTGGCGGGTGCTAGATCTGTTGGTCGAGACCGGCGTAAAGATCGAGGTCGCAGAAACCCAGCATGCTGGCCATGCAAGGCTGCTGGCACACCAAGCGGCAGTAGGTGGCGCGCGCCTGGTGGTCGCCGCCGGCGGAGACGGCACCGTAGCCGAAGTTGCCAGCGGGCTCATCGGTTCCGAAACCGCGCTGGGCATCGTTCCGCTCGGTACGGCCAACGTGTTAGCCAAGGAATACGGACTTTCCACTACACCGAGCGGCATTGCCAACACGCTGGCCTATAAGCGTTGCAAGCGACTCTGGCCCGGTGTTGCGCAATTGCCTGGGCAAAGCCATGTCTTTGTGCAGATGCTGGGTCTGGGGTTCGACGGCGCGGTGGTAAAGGGCGTAAAGCCAGCGGTTAAGCGCGCCATCGGCAAAGGAGCCTATGTTTGGCAGTCGTTGTGGGAATCGGTCGCCTATAACTTTCCACCAGTGCGGCTGAATGTGGACGGGACGCCACATCAGGCCGCAAGTGTCGTGGTCAGCAAAGGGCGGTTCTACGGCGGGCCGTATCTGTTGGCACCCCAAGCGCATCCAGAAGCACCCGGCTTTCAAGTTGTGTTGTTCGAAAAGCCCGGCGCGCTGCCAGCCTTGCTCTCGGGTGCTGCGTTGCCCTTGGGGCTGCTACCTCATTGCCCGGGCGTGCGCGTCATCAGCGGCAGCCAGGTCGAATTTACCCCACCTAATGGCACCATTTTTAGCCAAGCGGATGGTGACGCCCTCGCCTTCACGCCTTGCGGGGTAGTGAGCGCCGAAGCACCGATTTCCCTAGTTGTGGGTTGACGCCGCCGGGGTTGACGGAGCAGGTCAAGCTTCTATGGAAAACCTGCCCTCAAAGAAGGAGAGAAATAGATGAAATCCCCCGTGCGCGTAGCCGTGACCGGTGCCGCTGGCCAGATCGGCTATGCCATTCTCTTCCGCATCGCCAATGGTGATCTGCTCGGCAAGGATACCCCGGTAAATCTTGTCATGCTGGACTTACCGCAAGCTCAGAAGGCGCTGAGCGGCGTCATCATGGAACTGAAAGATTGCGCCTTCCCGTTGCTGGCAAGCGTCACCCCGACCGACGATCCTCGCATAGCGTTCAAAGACGTGGACATCGCCATCCTCATCGGCTCGCGCCCCCGCGGCCCCGGCATGGAGCGCCGCGACCTACTAGCCGCCAATGCCGAGATCTTTAAGGTTCAGGGCAAGGCACTGAACGATGTGGCCAAACGCGACGTCAAGGTGCTCGTGGTCGGCAACCCGGCCAACACCAATGCTTATATCGCCATGAAATCTGCCCCCGATCTGCCGAAAGAAAACTTCACCGCGATGCTGCGGCTCGACCACAACCGCGCCGTCTCCATGTTGG
>JAKAEC010000073.1 GCA_021818425.1 Pseudomonadota bacterium | reverse complement strand
GCTATCCGGATTAACTGCATTGACAATGGAGTTAGGCAAAAAGCAACAAACGAAAGGCGGGGAACTCTCACAACCAAGCTTGAGATCTACTTCCTCTCCGGGGGAAGCCACTTGAAGCGATAATCCGCTTTATCCGGCTCACAACCCCGGTAAGGATCGACAGACGCGTCTGCAAGATGGTTCTCGGTGTTGATTTCCACTAAGAAGTGACCCGGGAAGGCCGAATTTTTCCATTGAGATTTGACCCATGTTTGCATGTACCTCTCCTGGAATTGGCGGAGGCGATTGGAGTGTTGGACATGGCACTTTTGAGCATTATCCGTCGCTAGCATACGCGTGAGCATGTGCCGATCCGTGAGATTTCCCGTCGCCTGACCCATCATTGCCACATCATAGAAATCTACAACGACAGCTTCAGATCTATAAACAGCTCCGCTTAGAAAGCACAAAAACAAGAAAAGAAAAAATCTACCCTTGACCCCATCATAAAACACAAATCATAAACACTGAATGGATCAAATCTCAATGGAAAAATTCGGCCTTCCCGGGTCACTTCTCAGTGGAAATCAATACCCCCGGCAACCACGGCTTATGGCGAAACGAGCCTGAGAAAGCGAGATAGGAGAAAGCCAATGGATGTCACTACCTTTCGAGCGTCAATTACGTGCGCCGAGCCACCTCCGAACCTCAACCTCGCCCTTCGCGCCCTTTGGTTCGACGCTAAAGGGGATTGGGAGGCCGCGCATGCCGCCGCGCAAGCTGATAAAGGGGGCGTCGGCGACTGGGTGCATGCCTACCTTCATCGCAAGGAAGGTGATGAGAGCAACGCTGCCTACTGGTATCGTCGGGCTCGGAAGCCATTCTTCAACGCTTCTCTTGACGCGGAATGGGAAGAAATCGCAGTAGCGCTGTTGGCGCAGTGCAAATCGCTACTAAAGCCGGCCCTGGATTGAATGGCCAGGTAGCTTACGCCTCGTGATCCGGTCCGCTCTTTTGCGCCGGATCACTGACAGCCCAACCCCGGAGCTGGAGCAGTGACACAGGTATCGATTTCCGACCTCGAAGCAGCTGTAAAACATCTCGGAACTATAAATTTTACGTAGATGATAAATAGATGTAGTTAAATAGACCTGAGCCGTTCAGCAACGACCCTTTGTGCTTTCAATGAGATCTTTCCAGACGAAGACGCTGCTCGCGCTTGGTTTGAGAAGTCGCGCTGGCCGCATGGACCGGAATGTCCGAAGTGCGGATCGGTCGGTCATTCTTCTTGGTTGAAAACACCTCACCGCTGGAACTGCATCGCCTGTCATCATCAGTTCTCGGTGACGGCGGGAACGCCGATGCACCGGACGCATCTGCCGCTGCTGACGTGGGCACATGCCATTTACCTGATCGTGTCCTCGTCAAAGGGCATTTCCGCAGTGAAGTTGGGCGAGATGCTTGGCATTTCGTATCCGTCGGCATGGCATCTCGGGCATCGCGTGCGCGCCATGATGGCGGCGGCAAACCCGATCCTATCCGGTGTGGTTGAAATCGACGAGATGTGTGCCGGTGCGCCGCCTCGGAAGCGGGCGAAATCATCTCGGGATCACGATGATGACGATGCGCCGCCTGCAAATCGCAAGGGACGGGGCACAAAGCGGCCAACCCCCACTTCGGTGGGGCAAAGCCGATCACAGCCCGGATGTCAGGGCAGACCAAAGCACCAAATCTGATGCTTTCTACGTCAACCTGATAGTACCCTGCCAATGCTAAATGTTGCCACACATTCACGATGAGATCTGCCAGCATATCACCTCTACTATCCGCACCGGCGGCACGCATCCATTACCTTTAGCTTGTTTGTTTAGGCCGTCAGATTCAAAGAATGAAACGCTTTATGGAATAGGCATATGGAGGGAGGTTGGTTAATCACCCGCAACGGGAAGTGTACTTTGTGGCGTTAGCAAACCAAGCTCGAGTGCCGGAGAAGAAGCATCATTTTTCGGCGGAATATTCAGTCGCCAATGTCAGCTTCATCTGGCTTTCCACTCCGGAGCAGACGGGCAGCTTTCGGCCCGTTTGGCCCTTGAACAGCCTAACTGCTTCGCGCCCTTAATTGTCATTCCGGATCAGTTTCGGCCTGCCGAAAGCAGACACGAAACAGAAGGGTGAAGATCCCATCTTCCACACGAGAGTTTGGTAAGCAAACAGCCTACCCTACCCTTGATTCTGCTCGAGAGTCCCCACCTCAAAACTTATAAAATGTGCCTCAGCGCTTTAATGACAGAACATCAAAAAATTTGGCAGACATTCAGTCTGCCCGAAGCAACATGGCTCGGTCTAATCTTTCAATCTTGACGGAGCCACGTACTCACCTTGTTTTTAGGCGTGGGTCTCGATCATCGACAACCGCGGACTTGGAGCAGCGACGAGGCCACTGGCAATAGCCAGACGGTTCAGAACCAGTAGCCCGAGCATGGCGACAGCGTTAATGATAAAGATGCGGCCCATGATCGCCGGCGTGAAAGACCCCGTGTCTCCGAGAGCCACGACGGCGACAATAAACAGCGCCCCTTCGTACACGGCAAAGGCGGCGGCAAAGCTCGCCAGCGGAGTCATGAGCGAACCGGTCCGCTCGACGCGGAGCGCCACAGCGCGGGCGGCCACGGTCGCGAGCAGCGCAACGGTGCCGAGGGCGGCACCCCAGGCGAGGCTGTTCGCGTTATAGGGATAGCCAAGGCAGCTGTAACCGATGATCTGGTTGGCAAGCCAGACGGCGCCGACCAGTAGCAGCGCCGCCCGGCGCGACAGGGTTAGCGCAGCTGCGGCGGCGAACGCGGCCAGCGGCACGGCACAGGCCAAGCCGAGGGTGAAAGCCACGCTGGCTGCGACCAGCATGGATAGCCAGAGACGATGACGCCAGTCGTTCAATTGCGAGGATGCTCGGTATTGCATGGCCCTTCTCCTGTTCAAGGGTGGAAACGATTGATACGCGGTGTCACCGCGCGTGGGAAGCCCTTCTTCAAAAATCCGACGGACACCAAAATCACAGTGGCGCCCAAAAACTCATTCGATCCGTGCACGAACGCCCATCAGCAGCGAGGCACCGGCGATCTGCAACCCGTTCACTGGTTCGAAATTCGAGTTGAAAATATTGTCGCCAGTCGCGAACAGCGAGAACTTGTCCGAAAATCCATAGCTCACGTTAAGGTTCACGATGGTGCCGGGCCGGGCGCTGCCGACGCCGGTAGGATAACCTTGATCGTTGTATAAATAGTCAAGGAAGCGACCGACATATCTTATTTGCGGCGTGATGGTCAGGCGCTGCGTGGGATTGATGGTCAGCGTTACTGATCCGGTGTTTTCGGGCCGACGCAGCAGTTTCCCCTGGGTTTGTGCATCTATCGCGTTTGTATAGGTGTAGTTGATATCCGCGGTCAGCCATGGTGCCGGGCGCAATACCAACTCACTCTCGACTCCGCTGATATTCGCCCGGCCGATATTCTCCTCCGATGTGAAATTTGCGTTGGTGGTGATCAAATCGCGGATGCTGGAATGGAAATAAGTGGCTGACAGATCTGCGAAATCGCCAACCCCGAAGGCGGGGATGACGACTTCCGGTCCGACATCATAACCAGTGGAATATTCCGGTCGTAGGTTCGGGTTGCCAACATATCCGTAACTGCTCACCCCATAGAGATCGAACAGCGAAGGTGCCAGAAACCCGGTGCCAAAGGAGGATTTGATGTTCATATGGGCTTCAGGGATCGCCAGTACGCCGCCGATGCGGCCCGTGAAGGCATTGCCAAAGCTGGAGACGGCATCGTCGCGCAAAGCCGCGGTTAACGTCAGGCGGTTGGACAAGGTGGTCTGCGCTCCGACATGGCCAGCGATGGCATGCTGCGAGGCATGCAGCGTCTCGGTGAATGGGTAACCGAAATACGCTTCGTCCACATTTTCATCGGCTGTGTCGTTTTTGTATTCGACGCCAAACAACAATGAGGAGGCGGAACTGATGCCCGCATCCGGCAGGTGCAGGATGTTGTTCAACTGCACATCGGTGCGGTATCCATGATAGATGTCGTTCGCCTGTGCGCCGTTTGGGTCGTTTCCATTGTACAGGTTTTTGTAGTGCAACTTGCTCTGCATCCGGGCGATGAAAAGTTGCGTGGTCAATGCGCCGTTGAATAAGGTGCTGGTCACGCCAAGCTTGCCGAATAGGTTAGTATTGTAATCCCACTCGTTCGGATCGTCATAGATCGGGTCGCCAAGATCCGGGAACGCGGAAGCCGTTTTCTGCGCGCGCAGCACTAGTGAGATTCTGGTGCCAGCCACCGGCGTGTAGCCGAGTGTCAGCGAGCCGAGTTTCGAGCGGAACGGGTCCTGGTGGTTGGCATATACGCTGAGGCGTTTGGCTGTGTAATCGAACCCCGACTCTTCATCGATCGCACCACTCAGCGCGTAGTCGAACTTGCCTGTTTTGCCGGAGATGGTTGCGCTGCCCTGGACCTGGGCCGGGTAGCCGCCGGCGAGCCTTATATCCGCGTGCGGCTTTTCCTCGCCTCGCACGGTGATGATGTTGATCACGCCGCCGATGGCGCTGGCGCCATACAGGCTCGACATCGGGCCGCGCACTACCTCGATTCGTGCAACGTCGCTCAAAGTGTAGTCACCGAAATTAAACGCACCGTTAGGGTCGGACGGGTCGTTTACCGGCACGCCGTCGAGCAGCACCAGAACGTCCTCAGAATTGGTGCCGCGCATGAATACGCTGGCAACGTTGCCCGGACCACCTTGCTGCACCACATAAACGCCCGGCACGGTGGCCAGAGCCTGCACCAGCGTGGTATCGCCGCGCTTGATGAAATCCTGCTTGGTCAGGACGGTGACGTCCGCCGGTACGTTCTGAACCTCGGTGGGGATTCGCGTCGCCGTGACCGTAATCATCTGCGACGAATTATCCGCCCAGGCGGCGAACGGAAATAGCGATACTGCCAAGCATGCCCCGAGCAGATTCTTCTTTGGCATAAAGCCCTCCGCGCAAACCGCGCGCAGCCGCATCAACACGCCGCGCGGGATACAACACAACGACAGAGGCTCGGGGTCTCTCTCCCCTCCGTGTTCGGTGCACCCCGCCCGGACCACGCGCAAATGTCTCGATGCCGGCCGGTCTCCTGGCTCGCGGTTTGTCGCGCCTACCGCCTTCTCACCCGTCTCGGGCAATGGCATGGGGCAGGCGCAAACCGCTCACAGTTGCGAGGGCAGCTGCGGCTTTGGTCCGCATTCCCGTTTCAGCCCATTCGGGCCACCGTCATCTGGCGGTCTGATAAACTATTACAGTCCGGTAAAGCAAGCGGGTCAGCCCCCGGCCAGGCGACACCCCTCTGTCCCGTACGATTTCCACAGTCCCAATGACTTTACAGCCAAGCATTCCCCAGAGGGCAGCCTCCTACTCCTACGCCTGATCGGCCACCTTTAATTCCGCCTCGCCAGCTCGACTGCACCCCGCGCGGATTGGTTAACGACGGCAGTGACGCCACAACAAAATTCGAATAAGTTTCTGTCTTTTTCTGCTACGCGTTGCGATGACGTTAACCCAGAAAGATGCAAAACCAGCCAGGCAGCTTTCTGACCCATCGGTACAACTCCACTATCCTGCCACGGCTCCGTCACCGGCCGATCATGGACTGTGGGTATTATGGCGCGGACGATTTCAATATCGCGACACTCGTTCCGGAGATCACGATGCTCAAACACAGGCTGCGGTGCGGAACAGCTTTCACCGTCACGCCGCCCCTCCTGTCCGTACCTACGTTTGTGTTAGCGCAAACCGCGCAGCCAATGGTACAGCCGATTGCATTGGGCGCACTTAGTATTTTTTAGGCGAAAGAGCCACGTCAAAATCGAAGTTGACGCAGTCGGGCGCTAACCGGAATGACCCTGTTCATTGCCGGACGCTCGATCAACGTGAAGCTCAGTTGAGCCAGAACCACAAGTACCACTGCTGCTGGAATAGCCCACAGCCAATGGTCTAGCGGTGTTTCCCGCACAGTGGCAGAACGAAAAAACGCATAAAGCACAAACCCTTGGAGCAGATAAATGCCGTAAGATACTTCACCCAGTTTTCGCAAGGTACCCGTTGTTAGAATGCCAAACATATCGTTGCCTAGGGCAATCGGCGTGAAGATTAGCCCGTAAACTATCGCGGCGCCAACCGTATAGGCGGAATGAAACGTCAGCACCAAGCCGACCAGAAGCAGCAGAACTAGTGCACTTCCCCACGCAGATATCAGGAAGGCTTTCAGCCGCAGTGCGCCCGGCCAGCGGCAGAACTCCGCGCTTAGAATGCCCGCGGCAAAGAACATGAGCATATCGCTATCCACACCATAGGCGTGCCACATTAGGTAGATTACGGCTCCCGCCACCACAAGGCCGATGCCCCCAACGACCCTGAGCCGCTTGTAGCCGCGCAGAGCAAGCGCCCAAAACGGTAGCGCGCAGTAGAAAATCCACTCGTAATGAAGTGTCCAGGTCACGCCAGCATTGATTACAAAAGCGTTTTTAATTCCAAATATATCGGCGATGCCTCCGAAGCTGACAACAGTGAAAAGAGTGTTCCAGCCTAACCCAGTTGCCGGCCTCCCGGCGGCAAGATAAGCAATCCCCACCATCACTGCCATGGATGTCAGATATAATGGGGACAGGCGCAGGATACGGGAGAGGAAAAGGCGAACCCAGTCGATCTGTGGTTCGTCGCGAAGTTTTCCCCAGAACAGGAAAGCAGTGAGTAGGAAAAATATGCCTACCGCGCCCTGTCCAAGCTGATTGAAGAAGTTAGCCGTTGGTGGCACCCACTGATTTGTTTTGGTGAAATGAAACCATATGGTCGTGTGGTGAAAGAAGACGCAGACTGCGGCCAGACCGCGCAACCCGTCGAGCGCCTGCCATTTCTTAAATTCAACGGCAGGCCACAGCGTTGCCAATATAAAAGCGACAGCGAAGATAGCGCTAAGTGGAAGAAGAATAAAAAAAGGCGACATGAGCGATTTACCGAAGATCAGACAAAATTAGCCGACATTATTCCAGATAAACCGCTCAGATACTGCCACTTGATGACAGGACACCTGACCTCTGCGCGCCCTGGGGGATCGTTCGTTGTTTTTGATCATTTGATAGCTTCTATTGACAATAGCGAGAAAGACATAAGCGCTCATCTGATCAACCCAAGCAGTTATTAATAGCGTCATGGTTTTGAATTCAGCTCATAGGTTTGCATTCTTCTATATGTCAAATGCTGTTGGTGTCCGCCGAGAGATGTCGGGA
>JAKAEC010000072.1 GCA_021818425.1 Pseudomonadota bacterium | reverse complement strand
CCCTGCGGCGATCAACCCTGAACCGACCGCGTAGACGACCCTGTACCCGGCATACGAACGAACATCAGTTGAAGGAACGAGCAATGTTGACTTTCCTCTTGACGGCGGGGCGATTAGACGACCCGCTGCGCGGGAATGGTGCTTGTGTTGAGGGTACGGGCTGGGCTTGGCGTGCAGGTTTTGTTTGAGGATTTGGGCGGCCCAGCCTGAGGATGTTGGCTTCTTTCATTGCCAAGGAGCCAGCCATGACCAAGCCTGTTTCACCGACCTCGCCGATTGATCTGCGTCAGCGGATGATCGAGGATATGGAGATGCGCCGTTTCTCGCCGGCGACGCAACGCAACTACCTCCGCGATGTCGGGCGCTTTGCCCGTTTTCTGAGCCGCTCACCCGATACGGCAAGCGCGGATGACGTCCGGCGGTTCCAGATTGAGCAGCGCGAAGCCGGGATGCCGGTGCCGACCATGAACAGCATCGTTTCGGCATTGCGGTTCTTCTTCACCATCACGGTCGACCGGCCGGAGCTGGCGCGCAAACTGGTCCGGGCCAAACACCCGCGCCATTTGCCGGTGGTGCTGAGCCAGGACGAAGTCGCCCGGCTGCTCGACGCCACAACCTGCCTCAAACACCGGGCTGCTCTGTCTGTCGCCTACGGCGCCGGACTGAGGGTGGCGGAAGTGGCGGCGCTCAAGGTCAGCGACATTGACAGCGAGCGCATGCTGCTCCGGGTCGAGCGTGGCAAGGGCGGGCAATATCGCAACGCCATGCTATCCCAAGACCTGCTGGCCATACTGCGCGCCTGGTGGCAGGCCGGGCACCAGCAGGGTGTTGTGCACAAGACCGGCTGGCTGTTTCCGGGAGAGCACGCAGCAAAGCCGATTTCAACCCGGCAGCTGCACCGGGTGGTCGTTGAGGCCGCGAGAGAGGCCGGGCTCAGTAAACATGCCGGCCCGCATACGCTGCGGCACAGCTTGGCCACGCATTTGCTCGAAGACGGCGTCGATATCCGCGTCATCCAGGTGCTGCTCGGCCATTCCAAGCTCGAGAATACCGCGCTCTACACCAAGGTGGCGACAAAGACGGTGCGGACCGTGACCAGTCCGCTCGACAAGGTGATGGCCCTCATGGAAGCCAAGGTGGCGCCCAGCTCCTGAGAGGCCGTGAGCACGGCCCTCGAGATCGCCGACATCTTCCGCGCCGAAGGTCCAAGATACCGCGCCACCCAGGCCGGGCATCTGAGCCTCGCTCAGCTCAAGGTGATGTCGGCGATCGAGCGTTGCCGGACCGCTTCCCTTGGCGGCCATGTCGAAGGTTGCCAAGACTGCGGCCATCAGCGCATCGCCTATAACAGCTGCCGCAACCGGCATTGTCCCAAATGCCAGGGTGCTGCGGCGCGCGCCTGGCTGGCCGAGCGCGAGGCCGATCTGCTGCCGGTCGGCTATTTCCATGTCGTGTTCTCAGTGCCCGCCGAGATCGCCACCATTGCCTGGCAGAACAAGGCGCCGGTCTATGATTTACTGTTCCGCGCCGCCGCCGAGACCATGCTGACCATCACCGCCGATCAGCGCCATCTCGGCGCGCGCATCGGCATCACCGCCGTGCTCCACACCTGGGGCTCGGCGGTGATGCACCACCCGCATATCCACATGATCGTGCCGGGCGGTGGCCTCTCGCCCGACGGTCACTGGATCTCCGCCCGAGCCCGCTTCCTGCTGCCGGTACGCGTGCTCTCGCGACTGTTCCGGCGCTTATTTCTGACCGGCCTGGTGATGCTGCATGCCAAGGGACAGCTCAACTTCTTCAATGATGCAAGGAACCTGGCTGATCGGCGCGCCTACTTGCGCCATCTGGCCCCGCTGCGCCGCAAGAACTGGGTGGTGTACGCCAAGCCGCCCTTCGCGGGGCCGCAAGCCGTGCTGGCTTATCTGGCGCGCTACACCCACCGGGTGGCCATCTCCAACCGCCGGCTGCTTGCCATGGACGAGGTCGGCGTCACCTTCCGCTACAAGGATTACCGGCAGGACGGCGCCGCGCGCTACCAGACCATGACGCTGGCCCCAGCGGAATTCATCCGCCGCTTCCTGCTGCATGTGCTGGCCAAGGGCTTCCACCGCCTACGCCATTATGGGCTGCTCGCCAGCGCCAGCCGCAAAGCCAACCTTGCGCGCATCCGCGATTTGCTGGCTGTGCCTCAGCCGATCACCGTGCAGGCCCCGGCCGATGAGCCGGCGCCCGAACCATGGCGCTGCTGCCCGTGCTGTGGCGGGCCTATGGTCATCATGGAAATTCTCGTGGGCAGCCTCCAGCCCAGAGCCCCGCCAGAGGCGGCAAAACCAGCCGGGAGATGGATATCGTGACCCGGCACGGCATGCGCCCACCAAACGCCTTGGCGATCATATCGCGGGCGACGTGCCACCTCGTGCCTTTGCCGCCATACGGCAGCACCAACGCAACAAACTTTGCTCACGACGCCAAAAAACCGCTGGCTACGGGCGCAGCTTGCGAGAAAACACGCGTAATGGCGGGGCAAAAGCCAATCCCAGGAACCGCCGTCTGGTGCCACGCCAGCACCACCACGTTCCCCGAAAATCTTAAATCCCCATAGCCAACGCCCGTGGATCGCGGGTTCGTTCTTCGGCGACTTTCGTACGCCTGCGGCGCCCGAAACTCTCCACGGGAGTAGACCGGCCGCAATCATGGGAATCGTGGAGGCTCATCGTTCAGCCGGACAGACCGGCGGCATGATCCATCTAAGTTCCATGGGCAGCACGCCGCGTTTGCGCGGCCATCTCGAACACCGTTTCTTCAATCTATTAAGACAAGCAATGTTGCCGGGAAAGTAATTCAATCCCCAAAATATGAGTTTGTTAGCTCAGACTGTCGTTGAGATTACAACCGGCTGCTTTTAAAAGCTCCCATGCCCTATGCCCCTCATGCAGTCTTGGCGATGATGCTCTTCATCGTGGTCATGACGGGCCTCGGATGGCTACCGATCTGGTTCCAAGACCGGAAGCATAAGGCCGTTTTCTGGGCCATGATCGCCGCCATCATGCTCGGCATCGGCATGATCGGCCGGGTAACCCTGCCCTTCCGGCTGGCTATCGTTGTCGGCAATTTGGGCATTTTGATCTGCCACGCCCTGCTCTGGACGGCCTGTCGATCTCTACGGAGCCGCCGCCCGGTGCCAGGATTGATCATTCTGCCGGCAGCTATCTGGCTCTGCTTTTATTTTGTGCCAGCTTTCCAGAGTAATGTGTGCTTCCGCATACTAGTATTTGGGTTTCTGTCGACTTGGCAGAACGCCCTCGCCATCCGCGAAATCTGGCTCCTCAACCGTGGCGGCATTGTTATCCGAGGTTGGATGTTGGGCGTCCTCAGCCTTCAGACAGTCTTTACCCTGTTCTGGACCATAACGATGTCACTCCAACCCGCGACGAAGGGCCTAACGCTCTCCTCAATCCCCGGAATTGTCTCAACCCTATTCGGCGCAACCGGCTTCATTCTTTTGCTCGGTCCAGCCATCGTGGCGCTTGACAAAGAGTTGTCTGACCTGCGGCACCGCGATGTCGCCCGGAACGACGTCACAACCGGCGTCGGCAACCGCCGCTATTTCGACGAGGCACTAAGTCGGCTCTTCTATCTCGCCTCCAAGCAAGGCTCCCCCCTCTCTCTTATTATGATCGATGCGGACTACTTCAAGGACTACAATGACTTCTACGGTCATCTAACGGGTGACCGCTGTCTTCAGACATTAGCCGATGCCCTGAAATATTGCTGCCGTTCCGGTGATGTCGTCGGTCGGTATGGCGGCGAGGAATTCGCCGTACTCTTACCCGGCACGAATATTGAAATGGCCAATGTCATCGCTCTGCGGATGCTGCTCAAGGTCAGGGAACTCCGGCTAGAGCACGGCGGCAGCCCTAACGGCGTTGTCACGATCAGCCTCGGTGTAGCGTCTATGGTGCCAAATGAAGGGGTGGATGCGGAGGATTTGGTCGAACTGGCTGATCAAGCTTTGTACATGGCTAAGCACAGCGGGAGGGATATGGTCTGTGCGGCGGACAAAGTCGAAGGGCACTATCAAGTTGACGTAGCAAGCACCCGATTTGGTGCTTTCGACTGACCTGACGTCCGGGCCGCGTTGCATTTTTTTATACCGAAGTATGGAATATGCAATCGCGGGTCGGCGGCGGAACTCTTCCCGCAGGATAGGGTGCTAAGCACCCTTCGCTCGCTGAATCGGCGCTCCAGTTCCGTGAGGATTGACGCCTTCGACTGGAACACTGAGCCGATAGGCAACGCACGACGCTGTCCGATGTTCCGTGCCGCAGCGACATCGGCGTGCATGATTGAGCCACGCCACAGGAACCGGAAAGTGCCTTGTGAAGGGCGATTTCGTTTGTCGAGATCGTGCCCCTAGACGTGGTGTAGGAGCGGGTGTCCTGAGCCGGGTTGGCTGCTCTGTCAGGCTACGATTGGAGGCAGATCCGCAACGAGACGCTTCAATTAATCGTTTTCCTTTTCCAATTCCATCAGCCGCTGGACGGAGCTGCCCAAGACTCGGCATGCATAGCACGTGGAATGGCCGCAGAGGACTGGTTCATATCCATGCCATCATACTTCCTCCGGTACGGGTAATAGCTCAGGTCCAAGATCCGGCCTCACAATGCGCTGCCCGGATGGTCATGCGTCAACCCGTCTAAACCCAAATCTGTTTTTCTATTACAACGACTTGCGCCGCGCTCATCCGCTTCTTTGGGATGCTAACGCCACCTTTCTAGACATATTTTTCTTACATCAACTGGCTCAAAAATTCCCGACAGGCCACCACTGCGAACCTCCTTAAAAAGACACTACAAAAATTGCCTCGTTGGCCGGTGTTAAAACCGACCAACGAGGCACCGAAGACACTTTCAGTTAAATTAGCTTTAGAACTTTGCCGTCAAGCCGGCGATAAATTGGCGAGGCGCGCCAGGTTGCACCAGAACATTATTTGCCGTGTTGGTACCAGCAGAGTTGCTACCAAAATAGCCACCGCTCGTGATAAATCCGTTATCGTTATAACGGGTACCAAGTAGGTTCGTGATATTGAAGGATGCCTCTATCACTTTGACCCTCCTTGACAAGGCCGGAGGAACTGGGATGTTGGCCGTCAAAGAAAGATTAAGAACGTTAAAGCCGGGTAGTTTACGCTTTGCAACGTTGCTGGTGTAGTTGTTATAATAATGTTGAGAGCCGGTATACTGATCGAGCAATCCAAGCGTCATCAAAGTCGAACCGACAAACGCTCTATAATTCAGGCCGGCATTAAGGAGAATATTCGGATTATAGGCAATCGGCTCATTATAGTAGATATTGCCGCCAGACACATACTGCATGTAGCGATTATGGTCGAAGCTTGCATTGGCAAAGATACGCCAATGGAAGTTTGGTTCAACAGTGGCATCGACCTGCACGCCTTGCAGCTTTGCGTTGGCAGCCGCCAGTGAGGTTGTGGTAATATTTGAGAGATAGTTAGAGATTGCCTCATCCATCAACGTATCCTGAAAGTAATTTACATTCAGAACGCCTTCATGAATAACCGGCAGATTTTCGCTATATAGCTTGACCCCTGCTTCATAATCGCGCGCTTGCGTAGGCTTGAGCGTCGATATGTTTGGGGAGCTGCTCTGATTTGCACCAAAGGAGTTATCCGTCGGATTCTGATACGAAACCGCCATGCTGCCATATAGGGCACCCCATGGCACAGGTTGGTAGCGCGCCGTGAACGAAGGTTCAAGTCTCACAAATGTTCGAGAGGCGTCTGCCGCGCCTACTACATTGTTTCCACCTAATGGTAGATTATTGGTGAAATCCGTATGGTAAGAAACGGCTGCAATTCCAGGGGTGAATTCAAGAGCCGTTATGGGATGAATGCCGTCCTGGATGAATGCCTTTGCGTAGGTAGTATAAAGAGTAAACTTCTGAATTTGTGCTGGATTAGCCTGAGTATTTCCTTGATACCCGGTGCTATTATAGCCAAGATACGGCGAGAGATAACGTTCATAGATTAGCTGGCCGCCAAACTTTACGTCGTTATACGGCAGCCTATAGTCCATCCACATATCGTCGCCGTACTGATTCGTCGTCGGGTAGTAATATTCCGTATTGGTCGACGGCGCATAAGCGGGACTATTAACCGCATTTGTTCCATAATTGTTGATACGGTAGTGAACACGATGGCCCCATCGATACCACAGGTTATTGTGGAAGGTGGCATTACCCGAGAGATCAAGCGAGATCTTATTATAAAATATCGTGTCACGCACCTGCAACTGCTTATACCAGATATCCGGCGTACCGGTACCGTAGAAACCAGAAGTGCTCTGGCTAAACAAAGGGCTGCCGGGATTCCCGGTTACGGTGACGCCCGGAAGTGGCGTCAACGGAATAAAATTCGGACGCGGCGACTTCTCGACGTTATTAACATTGTAAATTCCAAAGCTGATAGAGCCGTTGGAAAATTCTTTGCTTAGTTTTGCATATATCGCATGAGATTGCGCCGGCCAGCTATAATGACCGTAAGATGTGCCCCGCCAGAAGCTTGTGTCTCCGGCATACCCGCCTGCGACAACAGCACTCCAACCATCATGAATGCCGGAATTGAGGATAAAGTGAAGGTTCTCGGTCTGTTGGCTGCCATAGGCCACACCGATTTCATAATGCGGCTTCTTGGTCGGCTGAACAGGTACATAGTTAATTGTTCCACCGACCGAGTCAAACCAACGTGAAGACGGGTTGCCCGGCCCATAGATGATGTTGATGCCGCTGAAGAGTTGAGTAATGGGAATTTCATTCGAGTCCCATTGGCCATTATGGGAGATCGTGTTGTTCATGGGAATACCATCGAACAGCACGGTGATGCCGTTGCGATCAGCATCACCGTTTGTCGAAGACCACCCCACCTTGGCACCACGGAGTTGGATCTGGTAGCGCGCGGTATCGGAGTTGCCTCCGTAACCGCGAATCTGCACGCCGGGAGCCGTTGCCAAAGCGCCGGCGGAACTAGTGGATGGCCCCAGCGCCTGAATATCCTGACGGCTGACTACCGCTTCCGATTGCGCTGACTGGAATATTTTCTTTTTGGTAAGCTTGATGCTCGATTTACCTAGATGAGCGTAGTACTTTGCGGTCGCATTAGCCGAGACTTCTCCCGCACTTACAGTTTGCGCATTCGCGGCGTGCGCAAGAACGATAAAGCTAACCCCGCCGAGGAGCGCAAGCTGCAAAGTCGATCCCAGACGTCGCCTGAACTGCTTAGATCCTGTCATATTAATTCTCCATTCTTTTAG
>JAKAEC010000071.1 GCA_021818425.1 Pseudomonadota bacterium | reverse complement strand
GCCGCTACTACCAGCAGCGCGCCATCCGCCGCATCGCCGAGACTTTTGAGGATCACCACCAGCGCAAGGCCCTGGTGGTGATGGCCACGGGTGCTGGCAAGACCCGCACAGTCATCGCGCTGGCGGACATGCTGATGCGTGCCAACTGGGCCAAGCGCGTGCTGTTCCTGGCGGACCGCGTCTCGCTGGTGAACCAGGCCGTGCGCGCGTTCTCGAAAAACCTGCCCTCCTCCTCGCCGGTGAATCTGGTGACGGACAAGCACGCCGAGGGCCGCGTCTTCGTCTCCACCTACCCCACGATGATGAAGCTGATCGACGAGCAGGATGGCGCTGCCCGGCGCTTCGGCGTCGGCCATTTCGACCTAGTGATCGTGGACGAGGCGCACCGTTCCATCTACCGCAAATACAGCGCCATCTTCGACTGGTTCGACAGCCTGCTGGTCGGCCTCACCGCCACGCCGAAGGACGAAATCGACCGCAACACCTACCGGCTTTTCGAGCTGGAGAACGGCGTGCCGACCGACGCCTACCCGCTGGAGCAGGCGGTGGCGGACGAGGTGCTGGTGCCGATGCAGGCTATCTCCGTGCCCCTGAAATATCCCCGCCAGGGCATACGCTACGCCGACCTCTCCGAAGAGGAGAAGGAAGATTGGGATGCGCTGGAATGGGACGAGGAAGACGGCCCGCCGGAAAGTGTCGACCCGCAGGCGGTGAATAAATGGCTCTTCAACGCCGACACGGTGGACAAGGTGTTGATGCACCTGATGACCCACGGCCAGCGCGTGGAAGGCGGCGACAGGCTGGGCAAGACCATCATCTTCGCCAAGAACCACAAGCATGCCGAGTTCATCCAGGAGCGGTTCGACGCCAACTACCCGCACCTCAAGGGCAGCTTCGCGCGCGTGATCGATTTCCAGATCGATTACGCGCAGAGCCTGATCGACGGTTTTTCCACCGCCGCCAAGGCGCCGCACATCGCCATCAGCGTGGACATGCTGGATACCGGCATCGACGTGCCGGAGGTGGTCAACCTCGTCTTCTTCAAGCTGGTCCGCTCCAAGACGAAATTCTGGCAGATGATCGGGCGCGGCACGCGCCTCTGCTCAGACCTTTTCGGCCCGGGGCAGGACAAGAAATTCTTCTACGTCTTCGATTTCTGTCAGAACCTGGAATTCTTCAGCCAGCCGGAGGCGCAAGTGGAAGGCAACGTGGCGGATAGCCTCTTCGCCCGGCTGTTCAAGACGCGCCTGAAGCTGGTCGGCGCGCTGGATGAGGGCACGGGTGAGGATGGTGCGCATGCCGGCCTGCGCGGCGATGTCGCCGCCCAGCTGCGGCGCGAGGTGGCGGCGATGAACCTCGACAATTTCATCGTGCGGCCCAAGCGCAAGCTGGTGGAGACCTACGCGAAGCCGGAGGCGTGGGAGCAGCTGGACGAAGATGCCCGCCAGGTGCTGGCTGACCAGGTGGCCAACTTGCCCGCTGAGCTGGATCCGGAGCGGCTGGAAGCCAAGCAATTCGACATGCTGGTACTGAACCTGCAACTCTGCGTTCTTAAGCGCCAGCCCGGCTTCGTGAAACTGCGCAAGCAGACGGAGGAGATTGCGGCGGCGCTGGAGGCGCAGGCCAGCATCCCCATCATCCAGGCGGAACTGGCGCTGATCCACGACATCCAGACCGATGCCTGGTGGCAGGACGTGACGGTGGAGATGCTAGAGCATGCGCGCCGGCACCTGCGCGGCCTCGTTCACCTGATCGAGAAGCGCAAGCGCGCGATCATCTACACGGATTTCGAGGACGAGCTGGGCGATGGCGAACTTGTGCCGTTCGAGCAATTCGGCCCGCCGGATTCCTTCGAGAAGTTCAAGGCCAAGGCGCGCTTCTTCCTGCGCCAGCACACGGACCACATCGCCGTGCACAAGCTGCGCACCAATAACCAGCTCACCCAGACCGATCTCGACGAGCTGGAGCGCATGCTGCGCGAAAGCGGAACCGGCACCGCCGACGACATCGAGCACGCCAAAACCTCAGCCGCTGGGCTGGGGCTTTTTGTGCGCTCCCTGGTGGGTCTGGATCGCGCCGCGGCCAAGGCGGCGTTCTCGGCCTTCATGGCCGGGCGCACGCTGAGCGCCAACCAGATCGAGTTCATCGACATGATCGTGGAGCAGCTGACCGAGAGTGGCGTGATGGACCCGGCGCGGCTGTATGAATCGCCCTACACCGACCTCAACGACCAGGGGCTGGACGGGCTGTTCGGCGGCGAGGCGGCGGACGCGCTGTTGGCCGCGCTGGATGAGATCAAGCGCCGCGCGGCGGCATAGTTGCTAACCACTCAACAGCAAATCAAGTTTGCTTCGTGCCCCCGCAACCAAATATCACATTATATATCAAACCATTAGGCCGCCAAAAGGCGGCCTTTTGCGTATGTGAAAGATTCCTCCGGAATCATACCGGAATCACCCGGAAGAAAACCAAGGCGTAGGAAACAGGCGTAAGGGATCCGTTTACCATCAGCCGTTGGATCTCGATGACGGCTTAGCCAATCAATGATCCCGTAGACGCGCTCGGGCATCAGCTATGTCGGTATTCGGGAGGGGGCACACCCTGATCGTTACCAAGGTACGGGGCCGCCGCGATCTACAAATGTGCCGGTCGGCCCATGCGGTGGCAGCATCGCCAATTGGATGATCGCTTCCGTGCCTTCCTCGATAGTTTGTTCACCGCGATGCCCATTAAAATCTGTCGCTGTGTAGCCCGGGTCGGCCGCGTTGATGCGGAAGCCAGGAAGCGCGCGGGCATATTGCAGCGTGAGCATGGTCAGCGCGCTTTTGGAGGCGCAGTAGAGCGGCATACGAATTTGGGATTCAAACCGCTGCGGATTTTGCGTGACGGCAAACGAGCCAAGCCCGCTGGATACATTCACGATGACGGGATTCGGAGAGGTTTTCATCCAAGGAATGAAGGCACTCATGACCCGGACGGGTCCGAAAACGTTGGTGGCGAATACAGTTTCGGCGTCCTCGCCTGTTAGTTCCGCGGCAGGCTTGCGACTGCCGGCGATACCCGCATTGTTGACCAAAATGTCCAGACGGCTTTCGCGCTCGGCAAAACGAGCGGCCGCATCAAGCACGCTCGCCTCATTCGTGACGTCCAACTGTAGCCATTCGACACCAAGTCGTGATGCGGCTTCAGCACCTTGCTCGGGTTCGCGAGCGCCGATATAGACGCGAATGCCTCGATCTCTGAGGCGGCGGGCGGTTTCGAAGCCGAGGCCCCTGTTGCCGCCCGTGATGAGTGCAATGCGGTCAGCCATTTTCTTGCTCCTTAATTTTTACCCTGCGCGAGGTCGTCCTCGAGCACATGGGTAACGGCGTCGAGTTGCCGGGCCAGCTTGTCCAACTTATCCAAAGGAAATGCTTCCGCCGTGCGGTCTGCCCACGCCGCGAAATGGCGTTCCAGAGAGGCAAGCACCTCCGTGCCTTTGTCGGTCAGCGAAACGCGCTGTGTCCTTCTGTCCGTTTCTTCCGGCGAAAAGACAAGGCAGCCTTCGGAGGCCAATTCATCGGCCACACGTTGCACGGCCTGGCGCGTCAGCCTGCTTGATTGTGCAATGGCGGGTACGGTCCGATGTCCCTCGCTGATCCTACATAGGACCCGCCAGCGGGCTGAACTCTGTCCAAAGAGGCTGCACAGGGCGTCGCCATGCTTCAGCAGAATCGCATTGGCTGAGATCAGGCTGCGAGAAAATTGGCGGAAACGGACTGCGTTGTGCATGTCCATGAACTTGCTTTATCGACAATATATTGTCAATTAAACTCGTGATTAGCCTAGCGGCGGCGGCCCGCGACTAGCTCCACGATGGCAGCGGCGAAGCCCGAGGCAGCGCCGATGCTGAGAGCCCAGCGCGGCTCGTATTGACCGGCCACCCAACCGACGATCGGGGCGCCGATCGGCCGTGCCTCCCAGCGCGATCCCGACGCGCAGCGCCATCACCCGCCTGTGCATGGCGGGCTCGGTCGAGAGCTGCATCAGGCTGTTCGTCGTGTTGGTGAAGGTCAACGCCGCCACGCCGATGACGACAAGCTCTCCAGCAAAGAACCAATAGCTCGGCGCGATAGCGGCGAGCGTCCAGTCGACTCCGAAGATCGCCGCGCCGGCCAACAGCAAACGGAACCGAGGCGCTCCATGCCGGAGACGGCCGGACCGATCATCCGTGCGGCGTTGAACGAGGTGGAATTGAGCGCCACCGCATTGTGCAGGTCTTCGTCCCCGACCAGCTCCGCGACGAAGGTGTGGCGAACCGGGGCGCCGAAGGCTGTGGCGCTGCCGAACAGGAAAGCGAAGACGTAGACGTGCCAGAGCCGGACGATACCGGTGACGGTGAGCAGCCCCAGCGCCAGTACGGGGGCGCCCATGGTCGCCTGCGTGGCGATGAGAAGCTTGCGCTGGTTGGTGCGTCCGGCACTGTGCTCGCCAGGGCCAGCACCGCACAGCGTCTCGGTCTCCAGCGCCATTAGCCGCTCGGCAGCAAAGGCGATCATCTCGCGCAGGAATGTCGTGTCGGAGCCGTTCTCCAGCAGCTCGCGAAGGGCGATCTTGTCGTTGGTCATCGTGGCGGTCCTTGGGTCAGAGTTGTGCCTCGCAACCCAACCCTTGCCCAGCATCGCTGCGGTGACCACCGCCGTGGATCAGTCGCCCGCCTACGCCAGATCCCATCTCGCCGGGACTGAGATCGAGATCATCGCTGATCTCGATCTCAAGAGAAAAATTGTATCGCCTGCCGTTTGGAAGAGGCATGATTGGACTCCGCTGAAAAATAAAGTTGAGGTGGAAGGCGATGCTCCGCCTTCCATGTGATGCCGAAATGATTAGATGATTGCAGTCTGCTGGACGGCCATACGCATCTTTTAAGAGTCGTTGTGAATGCCAGTAAGCTTGGTGATGAGGAAATCCTTTGGCGCGGTAAAGCTCAGCGCGAACCCAGACAGAATCTCAGACTGCGTACGGCTGACCTCAACCCCACGCACAAGCTTTGTTGGATCATCGGAGGCATTGATCACCTGGCCATCCTGAGAGACGAGGCGAATATCAGCAGCTTCGATTTTGAAACGATATCCGTCGATGTTGATCTGATCGCCGGGAAGAACACGAAGAAAAAGTGACATGAAAATATCCTTGGTGGTGAAGACCGGAATCGTAGCTCGGCAGCACCACAAAACAAGAAAATTATTGCACCAGAATGCAGATTAAATGATTGAAAATTCAGCGAAAATTCGTAAAATCTTCAGGCAAAAGTAAGGCGGGTCACGCAGTCAAATCATGCAAAGTTGTAGGCGCGTAGGCGGGCAAAATCGTTGCAACTCCACAACCCATTGGCCAGCCGTTGTTCAGAGGTGTTGGGGATGACGGCGCCCCTTACGGTTGCACAGTGTTTCCGGGGAATTAGATGAAATCCGCACTCCGTGTTCCTATGGTTGATCAACGGGTCGTAAGCGGCCTGGCCGCTTTGGAATTAGGAAAGAAAAACTGAGATGGGCTGCCAGTCCTCCGGCCCACCCGACTAGCGCCGCCATGGCAACTATGAGGAAATTAACGTTGCGAGACGCCTCGCGCCCCCATAAGCCGGCCCTGCAGAACAGGACAAATCGCTTACATGCCAGAGACCAGATCGCCGCATCCTGGGATGCGGTTCACCGAATTCGTCGCCTTGGTGGCCGCCTTGATGGCCACCAACGCCCTGGGCGTCGACACCATGCTGCCAGCTCTGCAGCAGATCAGCACCACGCTGGGGGTGACCAGCGGCAACATGGCGCAGCGGATCATCGTGATCTACCTGATCGGCTTCGGCGCGGCGCAGATCATCTATGGGCCGCTGATCGACCGCTTCGGACGTAAGCCGGTGCTACTGGCCGGGATGGCCGGCTATGTGCTGTGCAGCCTGGCCGTCGCGTGCGCGGGATCTTTCGAGATAGTGCTGCTGGCTCGCGGGCTGCAGGGCGTGGCGGCGGCGGTCTCGCGCGTAGTGGCGGTGACGATCGTACGCGATAGCTACGCCGGCCGCCCGATGGCGCGGGTGATTTCTCTCTCTTTCATGGTGTTCCTGAGCGTGCCCGTGTTTGCCCCCTCTATCGGCCAGGCGATCCTGCTCACCGGCCTGTCCTGGCGTTGGATCTTCGTCGGCCTCGCTGGCTTCGGGCTGTTGGTGCTGCTCTGGGTGGCGCTGCGCTTGCCGGAGACGCTGCGCCTTGACGACCGACGGCCGATCAGCGTCGGCAATATAGCGCGGAGCTATGGGCGGATTTTCACCTGCCGGCTCTGGCTGGGCTACACGCTGGCCGCCGCCGGCGTGTTTGGCGGCCTGCTTGGCTTCATCGTTTCCTCCCAGCAGGTATTTTTGGATGTGTTCAAAGCGCCAAAGCTGTTTCCCATCGTCTTCGCCGGTGTGGCCGCGAGTATCGCGCTGGCTTCGCTGGTCAATGCCCGCCTAGTGGAGCGGCTCGGCATGCGGCTGCTCTCGCATGCGGCGCTGCTGGGCTTCATCGCCAGCGCCTGTATCCATGCGCTCGTGGCCTATACCGGACATGAGACGATATGGAGCTTTGCTATCCTGCAAAGCTGTATGATGTTCTGCTTTGGGCTGATGATGGGCAATTTTAACGCCATCGCGATGGAGCCTGTCGGCCATTTGGCGGGCAGCGCGGCGGCAGCGGCGGGCTGCTTCACGACGGTGGCGGGAGCCGTGATCGGCGCCCTGATTGGGCAGAACTTTGACGGTACCGTGATTCCGTTGACGGAAGGCTTCGCCTATACTGGCGTTGGCACGCTGGCTCTGGTGCTGGTCACCGAGCGCGGCCGCCTGTTCCACCGGCCGGTCACGCCGACGGTAACCGCGAACTAGCAAGGCGCTGGCTCACAGCCGCCGATCTTGAGGCATTGCTCATAGAGTGTCTTATCGAAATGAATTGCTCGCTTTCGGTGTAGTACCGCTGGTATGGCCGTGAGAATAATCTGAGTGGGATGTCCATTTCCCATTGTTATGCCCGCCATAATAGGCTGCTACGTTTGAGACTTGCAGCTCACTCTTGATAACAATTGGTCCGCCCTCGTTAAAGTAATCCAGCCCCAACGGGCAGGATGTCCAGGGGCAGGTTGGGCGCAGAGCCGTCGGCATCGGTTGACATAAATCATGGCGACGCGCTTCGCGCCAATTAGAACAACAACCGCATTATTGGAGAAGTCAATTCTGTAAATTGCCCGCAGAAAGCCATTGCGTGCCTTCAGGGGGATAATTACCTGAACTTTAATCCAACGGACGAGCCAAAGCCTGCGTTAAATCAAACAGGCGACCGCCTCAAATTATTTGATGATAGACAATCTGTACACGAAGCATCAAAGGTTCCCGATGACCGCCTCGATTG
>JAKAEC010000070.1 GCA_021818425.1 Pseudomonadota bacterium | reverse complement strand
GCCGCCCCGCGAAACCGGAATTACGCCACGGTGCCGCAAATCGTGACTGACCCCAGCCAGTGGGACGCCGCGGCGCTCAAGCTTGTCCTGAGCTATGACGGCGGGCCGAAGCAGGTTTGGGATAATTCGGCCCTTGATAGCCCATGGCTCAACTTGATGCGCAATGCGCTCAATTCGCAGATCTGGGCGTGGAAGCATCCGAACTTCCTAGCTGTGTCCGCCACCCATGGAAGCGCGCACTTCGCGCTCTATGATAATTACATCTGGAGCAAGTACCTGACGGAGTTTACCGGCGGCAAGTACAAGAAGAACATATGGATTGAAGTTCCTCCGGCGGCCAACGCCAACCCAGCCGACTTCCAGAGTGCGAGTGGTCCTTTCTCGGGAGAAGCAAACAGCATCACTGTACTGCAGCGGCGCGGTGTTGTTTTCTGTGGGTGCCACTATGCGATATGGGAGCTCTCTGGCCATTTCATAAAGAAGGGCATTAATCCCGACAAGAAAAGCCACCAACAACTTGCAGCAGAGTTGACCGATCATCTTATTCCCGGCGTTGTCCTGACCCCAGGCATCGTAGGTACGATCGCCGAGCTCGAGCTCGCTGGCTTCCAATACGTGAAGTAATCCGAGCATTCGACGGAGGGCTGAATTGTCATGGGCAAATTGAAGCATATTTTTCTCAGCACTGCTTTATCTCTCGCGGTGGGGGTAGCCACCTCGCTCGCCACTCCGTCGACCGCTTTCGCAAATGATGCTGGCTGGAATGGAACGGCGGAGGCGCCACGCTACCAGGGGGATATTTTTCCGCCATGGCAACACGGTCAGAACAATGATGCAAAGACAAAAGGCTTTGTGCTCACGGTTCCTGAGGTCGATTCGATGGCCGATTTCCACGGCAGTCTGACTGACCCAGCGCTCGTGCTTTATGTCGGCGGAAACTATTACTTCGCCATGGCGCCCCTCGTGCAAGCCTTCGAGAAAGCGCATCCAGAATACGCCGGCCACATCTTCTACATCACCATTCCCCCCGGCATGCTTGTCGCCGCCATCAAAAATGGCGGGACTTTCACCTCGGGCAATATGACGTTTACAGTGCCAGCCGATGCCTATTTTGCCGGCCTGAAGAAGATCAAAGCACTTATTGCCGACGGTACATTAACGGGCCCCGCCGTCCCCTATGTCACCAATGATCTGACGATCATGGTTCCGAAAGGCAACCCCGCGCATATCACAGGACTGCGGGATCTAGGCAAACCAGGGATTCGTCTCGTCATGCCTAATCCGGCATATGAGGGAATTGCACGGCAAATTGAAGCGTCTTTGATCAAATGCGGCGGCGCAGCTCTGGAAAAGAAAGTCTACGATACAGGCGTCAAGAATGGCTCGACGATCCTCACCCATATCCACCATCGACAAACGCCTCTCTTCTTGATGCAGGGGCTGGCGGACGCCGGGGTGACGTGGAAATCCGAAGCGATTTTTCAGGAGCAGATTGGTCATCCGATCCAGGATGTTCCAATCCCGGCGAAGTACAACACGACCGCTATCTATGCTGGTGCGATGGTAAAAGGCGCGATGCATCCCAAGGCGGCGCAAGCCTGGCTTGAGTTCATCCGGTCTCCAACTGCCCTTAAGATCTTTGAACACTACGGCTTCAAACCCTATCATTAACAATGACCACGCCGCCATCACTCGGCTTCGTGCGGAGAGTCGAGTTCCAGGAGAACAAAGATGAGCAACACCACTGTGAGCGGGTTTAATTCAGAAGCCGAACCTCCCGTACGAATAGAAGCAAATTCGTCTTGGACTGCGGCCGGCCTGGCCATTTTGTCGGTCCGATTCATTCAAGGTTTTATCTACTGGGGTGGCGGCACCCGTCGCTTTATCTATGCGCCTAGTAAGCTTGACGCGTGGGGTGGGCATGGCTGGATGGCAAACAAGTTCCAGACAGCAATGCCGGGCGCCTTGCTGGGGCTAGACAAGTTTGTTGCTTTTCTGCTGCATCATTTCTGGCTGCTCTATCCGAGCGTCATTATTTTCAGCGCCGCCGAGCTGTTTGCCGGCCTTTTCCTGATGGTCGGCTTGTTTACCCGCGCTGCCGCTGCGGTTTCGATCGGGCTCTCCTTCGTGTTGATGCTACTTTTCGGCTGGCAGGGCGCTACATGTATCGACGAGTGGACGATGGCAGCGGCGAATTTTGGAATGGGAATAACTCTGTTTCTTGCTGGCGGCAGTGCTTATTCCATCGATAACGTCCGTTTGCGTCGGAATCCCGGTCTAGCCGGCAAAGCTTGGTTTCGCTGGACGGCCGGCAGTCTTCCTCTACCTCTAGCAGATCTTACTTACAAAAAATTCGCACTTGCCCTCTTCTGGATTGGCGTTGCCTTTTCAGTATTAACCTACAACCACTACAGGGGATCAGTGGTCACGCCGTTCCACGGCGGCCCGGTTAGCCCTTCGACTCACCATTGGGGCTTGAGCCAAGGCACGATCAGTGCGGACGGCAAGGTTACCTTCCATGCCTATGTGAATGCGGGAACACCTGCTGAGCCATCCAATATGGTGGAGGCAAGCCTACTTGATAACACCGGCAAGGTGGTCGAGTCCTGGGATAGCGCCGCCCTTGCGAAACTCCCGAAAAGCGCGATCCATAATGACTTCAAGTATCAGAAGTTCCACACTGGCAGGTTCGGGATTGTTGGCCCCGTGGGTGCGATGGCCACAATCGAGTTACCCGCTAGCCCTGGCGTCATGTCGCTTCCCACCGGGAAGTACGTCCTGAACCTCGTCTCCATAAATGGCCATACGTGGTCCCTGCCCCTTACCTTAGGCGATTAAGGACTAGGATCATGTGCCGGAAAGCGCCCCAATTCTTTGGGGCGCGCGATCAACTTATTTATTCTGAGCGGTACCAGCCGCATCCAAAATCTGTGTACGCAGCTGCGGATTATTCTGAGCCGCAATCATAACTTTCTGATACTTTTGTGGCGAAATACCATCTGATGACAACTTTTGCAGTGCATCATGCTTTGCCTTCTGAGTAATTATCTGCATCTGCTTTTGGTCTTTATTTTTCTGCGCAACTTGCATTTGCGGTATATATTTCTTGTTTATTTTTTGAATATCACTCAAAGCATGCCCTGCTTCCATGATCGTCTTATTTGAAAAATGATCAGTTTCAACCTTGGACGACATGGCCGTTTGCTGCGAAACTTTGGGCAATTCATGTGTCGTCTGAGCTAAGGCTGGTCCAGCTGCCGCAATAACTGTTGCTATGCCAATGGCTGCAGAAATTCCGCCTGTAGTTAGCATTTTCATTTGAAGAGCGGTAGATCTATTAAGCAAGGTCACGATATCTCCTATCCTAAACAAACAGCCCGCTATCTATAGCCGCATAGATCCCATGCAAATTAAACCTGAGACACATTCTGATTAAATCAATTTTATTCCGTATTAAAAAAATCCTGCAAGAATTATATGGCTTCATCACGTTTCATTGTTGGCTATTTAAGGTTGGCTTTTTAGCTGACAAATAGACATCCGTTTTTTGGACTTTATGGAATAAATGTAGTTTGAATTGCTTTGGCCAATTTGTCGGAATTTCCTAGACAAACTTGCATGGCGCTGACGTTGCCCCTCGGCATTCATCCAGGCTTAAGTTCGTTCTGGCCCATATGAGGACCAGAACATGAAGCGTAGTCGTTTTTCTGAAAAGCAGATTATTGGATCTTGAAGGAGCATGAGTGCGGCGTGTCTGTGGCCCATTTGTGCCGCAAGCACGGCGTCAGCGACGCCAGCATCTACAAATGGAAAGCCAGGTTTGGCGGCATGGACGTATCGGAGGCCAAGCGGCTCCGGACGCTGGAAGACGAGAACGCCAAGCTAAAACGAATGCTGGCGGACGCGATGCTGGACAATGTTGCATTGAAAGATCTTCCGGGAAAGAAATGGTGACGCCCGCTGCCGAGCGGAAAGCCGTCGCCCATCTGGTGGCAAGCCATGGGATGAGCGAACGGCGGGCGTGTAAAGCCATCGGCTGCTGCCGCATGACCGTGAGATACCAGACCACCCGGCCGGATGATGGCGTGTTGCGCGCGCGGATGAAGGTGATCGCTCATGAACGCCGTCGCTTCGGCTACAGACGGATTCACGTGATGCTGCGGCGGGAAGACTTTGTGGTGAACCACAAGCGCCTGTTCCGGCTGTACTGCGAGGAACGCCTGTCGGGCGAAGTGAGAAATTGACCCCCTGACGAATCGTAGAACTGACCCCCCTCATTTTTGAGAGGAGGGACAGATGACGAGTGTCGGTTCAGAGAATTCTGCATTGTCGATGGCGATGCAGGGGAACAAGATGCTTCAGCCTGAGGAGGTGGCTGCGATGGTGCAGCTGCATGGGCTTGGCTGGGGTGCCAAGCGTTTATCGAAGGAATTTGGCTGCTCACGGAATACGGTACGCCGTTATCTGCGGGCGGGTGGGCCTGTCGCCTACCGCAAACCTGAACGACGGCGGAGCCTTGACGGGTTGGAGGATTGGCTACGGGAACGGTTTTTCCGCCACGACGGCAACGCGGATGTGATCCGCCAGGAGCTGGCGAGTGAGCATGACATTATCATTGGCCTGCGCTCGGTCGAGTTGCGGGTCCGGCAATGGCGGCGCGAGTTGAAGGCGCAGAGGCGGGCGACGGTACGGTTTGAGACCGCGCCTGGCCGGCAGTTGCAGATCGACTTTGGCGATACCAGGGTATGGATCGGCGACGAACGGTTGCGGGTGTATCTGTTCGTGGCGACATTGGGCTATTCTCGGCGGTTGCACATCCGTCCGTCGCTGCGGCAGTGTCAGGCTGACTGGTTTGCCGGGATGGAAGACGCCTTCCTGCGGTTCGGCGGGGTACCAGCAGAACTTCTGTTTGATAACGCACGGGCGCTGGTCGATCGCCATGACGCGGCGACGCGCGAGGTGCGCTTCAATGACCGGTTGCATGCCTTTGCGCGCTATTGGGGCTTTACCCCGCGCGCCTGTGCGCCCTACCGGGCGCGGACAAAGGGCAAGGATGAGCGGGGCGTCGGCTATGTGAAGAAGAACGCGGTCGCGGGGCGGCGATTTGCCAATTGGGCGGCGTTTGAGGCGCATCTCGATCAATGGACGCGCGACGTCGCCGACCAGCGGGTTCATGGCACGACCGGCGTGGCACCGGCGGCCCGCTTTGCCAAGGAGGCCGGTGCGTTACGCCCGCTCGGCGGCCGGGCGCCCTTTGGGCAATTGCGGGACCTGGTGCGCAAGGTACAGGCGGATTGCGCGATCGATCTCGATGCGAACAGTTACTCGGTGCCCTGGCGGCTGATCGGTGAAACTGTTCAGGTGGTGGTGCTGGGCGGGCGTGTCATCGTGCGCCATGCCGGTCAAGTTGTCGCGGATCACCCTGTTTGTGAGGGCCGCCGGCAGAGGATCGTGGATAAGGCTCACTTGGCCGGGGTGGTTGGTGCCGCAGGAATGGTGCGCTTATCAGGGCCGTTGCCGGTGCCGCCTCCAGACTTGTTGCGGCCACTTGCCGAATATGAAGCGGTGGCGGGAGGGCACTGGTGATGGCTACCATCGATCCCGAAGCGCTGGTGGCGATGTTGGACCGGCTGAAGCTGACCGCGATCCGCGACCAGTTAGACACGCTCCTGGATGAAGCGGCGCGGTCGGAGATGAACCTACGGGAAGGGGACTGTCAGTAGTTTTGTGCTTGGCCTGTTGCACTTACTTTGAGAACCGTTCGCCGAAGATGATGGCGAACTGAGTTTTGGCCTCTATCCATTCCCGCGGGGGCCGTTTCCAGTCCTGCGCCAGGTGATTGAGCACGAGGTATAGCAGCTTGGTTGCGGCCTCGTCAGTGGGAAAATGCCCCCTGGCACGGACGGCGCGGCGCAGCTTCGCGTTCATCGCTTCGATGGCATTGGTGGTGTAGATGATTTTCCGGACGGCTTCGGGAAAGGCAAAGAAGGGGACGACATTGTCCCAAACCCGCCGCCAACATGGGGCGATGGCGGGATATTTTCGCCCCCAGGGTCCAGCCTCGAAAGCCTCCAGGGCGGCAAGCCCGGCTGCGGCGTTGGCGGCGCGGTAGACGGTTTTCAACGCCGCGGCGACCTCCTTGCGGTCCTTCCAGGCGGCGAAATTCATGCTGTTGCGCAGCAGGTGGACAATGCAGGTCTGGATGACCGTCTGCGGAAACACTGCGGTGATGGCATCGGGAAAGCCTTTCAGGCCGTCCACCACGGCGATCAAAATGTCGCCAACCCCGCGGGTTTTCAGCTCGTTCATCACTCGCAGCCAGAATTTGGCGCCCTCGGTCTGCTCGATCCACAGGCCGAGAATATCCTTGGTACCATCAGGAAGAATGCCAAGCGCGATATAGACGGCCTTGTTGCGGACAAAGCCTTCGTCGCGGATCTTGACCCGGATCGCATCAAAAAATACCAGCGGGTAGAGGCTGTCCAGCGGCCGGCCCTGCCATTCCGCCACGGTCTCCAGCACCGCGTCCGTGACCGTCGAAATCAGCTCGGGCGACACCTCGATGCCGTAGAGATCTTCCAGATGCCCGCGGATGTCGCGCACGCTCATCCCCCGCGCATACATCGAGATGATCTTGTCATCGAACTCCGGGAACCGCCGTTGGTACTTGGCGATCAGCTTCGGGTCGAACGTCCCCGCTCGGTCCCGGGGAATGTCCAGGGTCACCGGCGAGGTGCCGCTCAAGACCGTCTTCTTCGACGTGCCGTTGCGCCGGTTGCCCCGGGCTACAGCCTCGTCTTGCGCCAAGTGATCGTCGAGCTCAGCCGACAATATCCGCTCCGACAGCGCCTTCTTCAGCTCATCCAGCAGCCCGCCACTGCCAAACAGCTCGCGCGGGTCGCGTCCAGACAGCAGCCGGTCAAGCAAGTCCTTATCAATCGCCATGTCGTCGGGCCTCCATGCCCAAGTCTATGGCCAAGCACAAAATTCAGGACAGTCCCACCTCGGCCCATGCCCGGCGCTAGGCCGTAGCGATTGAAGGGTATTTCGTGCCCCAGCTTTTCTCGAAGGCATCCAACTGACGGGCAGCCTCCTCGGCGGTGGGAGCTTCGTAGATCGGACGCAAATCGGCAGCGACAGCCCTTCGATCTTTCCAACTGCAGAAATTCATCGAAGGGCGGATCAGATGAACGATGCAGGTCTGAACCGTGGTCTGCGGGAAGGCCGCGGTGATGGCTTCGGGAAAACCTTTCAGCCCGTCCACGACGGCAATGAGGACGTCTTGGACGCCCCGATTGCGCAATCGTACGAACGCCGTCAGTTCCGGCGTCGCCTCCTGTGAGGAAAAACCGCAAAACCGCCGGAATGACGCACGATCATCCAAGGCTTCCGACAGTTTCACATCCGAGAGATCATACCAAAC
>JAKAEC010000017.1 GCA_021818425.1 Pseudomonadota bacterium | reverse complement strand
ACTCATCAAGGACATTGAGGCCAACGGTGGTCCGTCCGTCCGCCAATGGCGGATGCACTTCGACCAAGACAACGCTGCGGGAAGTTGTTCCCTGGTGGAGGTGGAGGGCCTGGATGGGAAGATAATCCGTATTCTGCTCGATGCCGGCTGGAACCGAGACTATATGGCGGAGCGTTTCCGCGCCACCGGTGTTGACCGCATGCTCACCTCGGGCGAGATCGACTTTGTCTATCTCAGCCACGAGCATCTGGATCATTTCTGGGGGATCGAGGCGGTTCTCGCCCTGGCGCCGGAAATCACCATCCTGGCACCAGGCACCCTGAGCGAGGAGGCCATGGCTTGGTTGGCCGGCGGATCGTTCCCTCAGGCCGGCATCACCAACCGGACCCCTCATCGGGGTAAGCTGGTCCTCCTGCTGCCCGGCGGTGTCCATCGGCTGGCTGAGGGGGTTGCCTCGGTCACCTTCGACGTGCCGATCTGGCTCGACATCCGCGGCGAGCAATCGCTTTACTTCAATGTCGCTGAGGAGGGATTGGTCTGCGTCACCGGTTGCTGCCACCAAGGGGTGGCCAATCTTGTCGACTACGCGGTGGACAACCTGGAGGCAGGGAGAAATCTTTACGGTCTGTTCGGCGGGCTGCATATCGCTCCGCTTGGTCCACTGACCGATGAGCAGAGGGAGACGGTGAAGGCGTTGGCGAAGTATGGCTTCCGCAAGATCGCCGCCAACCACTGCACCGGCGCGCCTGCGATCGCCCTGATGCATGAGCTCGGTTATCCGATGGTCGGCGGCAGCGGCAAGGATGGCTCTCAGGGCACAGACCACGTCGGCAACGGCGATGCGGTGCGGTTCCCGTAGGCGGCATAATGCCGTTTAAACCCAGGCTGAACTGATGGGGTAGATGCCCCTACCTGATGCTGTCCAACGGCATCAGCCAGGGCCTAGGCGTTTGGCAAAAACCGCATGGCGGAACTGAATAGCGGTGCTTGGGTTGCCGTTACCAGCAATGCCCTGAGCATCTCGAAGAATTTAGCGTCGTGGTTCCTGGCGGTGGAGCGCGCTCCGGCTAGAAGGCGAGACCGGTGTCTGATCTGGACGTAACAGCGCAAGTCCACGATTGATGCGATTGGATCGATTGGTGTGTCGGAGCGATTTGCCCGCCGCGTCATTGGGCAGCATCGCACGACACAGCGTTTGGTTCCCAAGACTACTGCTAACGAAGCTGCGCTGACAGCTTATATCATTGAACTGCCACGGCAGTATTGCCGCTACGGATATCGGCGCATTACGGCGTTGCTGCATCAGGCCGTCTGTGTCGTTAACAAGAAGCGCATCGCTCGCATTTGGCGTAGAGAAGGGCTGAAGGTTCCGCAACGACAGTCGAAGCGGACAGGGGTATTGGGCAACGAAGCTTCGTGTATCAGGCTGAGGCCCAAGCAGGCAAATCATGTCTCGGCATATGATTTTTTCGAGGATCGTACGCATGATGGGCGCAAGATCAGGATGCTGAATACCCTCGATGAATTCACCCGCGAGGCATTGGCTATCCGGGGCGCTCGCCGGCCGTACGTACTTTGATATTTGGTACTTGTCATAGCCGCTTCATTTTTCGTACGACAGTTCCCGAAATCGTCGGGATTCTGACATCGGGGCTGCGTGCCAATTTTTTCAACGTCGCCCCTTCCGTTCCGTGGTGCCGAGTTTCTTCTTGCTTCTACGGGTATAAAATAGCTAGCCGCCCATCTTGCTATGATTGTTGGTGGGCACAAATTCTATGCAGTATTGCGAATGGACCAACGACATGAACGCATTGCGCCGATTGATCTCCGGCTGGGGTACTAACCAGCGTCCTATGCCGGCTGGATTTTTGTGGATGGCGGTGCTCCTTGGGGCGCTTGCAGCGCTTGATCGGACACGTCAGGCGGTATTCTTGGTCCCTCCTTTTGCCGCGACATTGACCATATTGCTCTACCTTTCGGCCGCAAAGATCGCGCAACCTTTCGCCATTGTTGTCGGCTCGACGACGGGTGCGGCCCTGGGTACCGCCCTGGTCGGCTTACTTGGTGGTGGTCCAGACGTCGCTGCGGGGGCCGCTCTCTTGGCTCTCGTATTGCTGCCCTTTATCCGCGCCTATCACCCGCCAGGCGTGGCTCTCGCAATGTACCCGGCGCTTCTGCACCCCGGCCCGTTCTTCGCCGTCGCGGTGGTGTTGCCGTTCACGGTATGCGCGGTCACATCGTCGGCGCTGCTCAGTCGGTATTTGTGCGCTTGGCCGCGCTATCCCGCGCCGCTCTGAAAGTCGGCTCCGTGCCTCTTTGGGGTTCTAACATTTGTTAACCCTGAGCGTCTGAGTGAAGCCGTGTTCGGCAAAGATGCCTGTGAGCCCCCGCAACCACCTCTGCCATTATAAATCAAAGAATTATGACGCAGACATGCGGGCGGCTTTGTCCTTTTTGGAACCCAGGGCGAGGATTCCAGCCAAAGCACCGCGGATCTCAACGCGCAGCTCGCCAGCTTCAGGAACCAGATGGACCTCTTCGGTCAGACCGCGAATAATCCCGAAGGCTTCGTCCTTGGTCGACGGGTCCGTCAGGGCCTCATGCAGGGCTGCAACCTTGTCACGGTAGATATTGGCCAGGTTCGGATGCAGGCGCGCGCAGTGGCAATCGCCAGATGGCTCTTGTCGGTACCGGTGCGGCCCACCAGCACGGTGTTGCGCTAGGCGGCAATGAACCCACCGCCCGCGAGGTCGCGCACGAGTGCCTCGTTGAACGGCGTACCATCGAATTCAAAATCCTCGATATCCTTGGCGAGCGGCAATTTGGCCGTACTGATCTGGTATTTGATCGATCGTTCCTGCTTCTCCGCAACCTCAGCCTGCAGCAGGTCACCGACAATGCGTGGTGGTTCATGGCTCCGCTTGATGCTGGTTGCCATTATCTTGTCATAGCCGGCGTGCCGATTCACATCCAGCACCTCGCCCTCGTGATTAACTGGGCGATGGAGGCAGTTTGCTTTGACAGGTGCCACCAGGAGAAAGGGCTGGAGGCCTGCGCATAAGGATGACCCCTCGCTAGGTAAATCGGCAAGAGGGCTGCTGTTTCAATGAACCGGTTGGGCAGTGCCGATGACGCTAAATCGAATGGAGGCGGAGCCGGCGCGAGGTCTGGCCTAAGGGGCGCAGATTTGGAGGCGACCACAGTGTCTGGGGTCGATACGGTAGCCTGCGCTTCAATGCGCCCTGAAGGCAACCAGGCATGCGAGCGCCGCTCGGGCCTTCTGCAGAAGGCCCGAGCGGCGCTTTTAGCGGAACCGGTAGCCGTCCCCACGGATGGTGATTACGGTGGAATGGCGCAGCAGGGGGGCCAGGATCGCGGTGGCAACGACCGGATCACTAAATACGCTGCCCCACTCACCGACCGGGCGGTTCGAGGTAATCAGGATTGAGCCCAGCGCGTAACGCCGCGAGATCAGTTGGAAGGACAGGTGAGCGGCATTGGCCTCGAACGGCAGATAGCCGAGCTTATCAATGGGAAACAGCTTTGGACGCGATAACATCGTCAGTTGCTTGTCGAGTATCCCATCGTCATGTGCCTTAGAACCTGAACGGAAAAGATAATTTAGCGATTTCAGTCGGTTGTGATTCTGTTGGTTTGCAACAACGGACGGGATCACGATGACTTGGACTGAAACCGACCGGCAGCGATACTGTCGGGATGGCCTACGCTATGCAAGCAACCTTACCGATGCCGAATGGGCGCTGATCGCGCCCTTCATGCCGGCGCCTGCCCGACGGGGGCGGCCGCGCTCTGTCTCGCTGCGCGTGATTGTTGAGGCAATTCTCTACATGTTATCCACGGGCTGCAAGTGGCGGCAACTCCCCAGAGAGATCGCGCCTTTCACAACGGTGTAGGCATATTTCTACCGCTTCGGCCGTGACGGCACTCTCGTACGCATCAACCGCGCCCTGGTCGCGATGGCTCGGGAAATCGCTGGACGCTCGGCATCGCCAACCGCGGGCGTGATCGACCACCAGTCGGTGGAAACGGCCGAGGCGGGCGGGCCGCGGGTTCGATGCAGGTACGAAGATCAAGGGGCGCAAACGGCATATCGTCACCGATACACTCGGGAACCTCGTTGGCTTGGTTATCCATCCCGCCGATGTTCAAGATCGAGATGGTGCGCCCGACGTGCTCAAATCCATCCGCAAGAAATATCCGTCACTGCGGCATGTCTTTGCAGGTGGCGGCTACGCCGGGCCTAAACTGCAAGAACGCCTCGAAAAAATCGGCAAATGGACTATACAAATCGTAAAACTATCAGGCAAAGCAGAGGGATTTGAACTTCTGACCCGTCGATGGCTTGTCGAGAGAACCTTCGCCTGGCTCGTCCGATGCCGCCGCCTTGCCAGGGATTTCGAGGCAACAATCGCCAGTGCAACCACATGGGTCCTGCTCGCCAACATCCGAATGCTCACAAGAAAAATCGTACGTCAGCGGTAGACATACTACCATTCAGAGTCAGGTTCTAAGAGGAGACGGGCAAATGCTCGATGTCGTCGCGACGCCGATCAGCGATGATTGACGCAAGTCAAGGCGATCGTTGCGACGCCACGATAATATGCGTGCAAATCTAGAGAGAACTTCCCATGGACGCTTTGGACAAGACCTCGGCGCAACAGCAGGGTCAGGCATCAGTAAATGGAAGCGCACAGCCGGAAACGCGCAGGCTCGGGCTGTTGATGTTGACCGGTGTCGTTATCGGTTCAATGATCGGCGGCGGTGTATTCAATCTGCCGCAGAATATGGCGAGTGGGGCGGGCCTTGGCGCGGTGGTCATTGCCTGGATCGTCACGGGTGTCGGCATGTATTTTCTGGCCGATACTTTTCGCACCCTAGCCGACAAGCGCCCTGAACTGAAGGCGGGCATCTATTCCTACGCGCGCGAAGGCTTCGGTCGGTTCGCCGGTTTCAATTCCGCCTGGGGCTATTGGCTGAGTTCTGCCTTCGGCAATGTCGGCTTCGCCGTGCTGCTAATGCAGACCTTGGGTTACTTCTATCCAAGCCTGCTCAGCGGCAAGTCCTGGCAGGCAGTCATCGGCGGCTCCGTCCTTATCTGGGTGATGTATTTCCTGGTGTTGGCAGGGGTGAAGAGCGCTGCATTCCTCAACGCTGTGGCAACGGCGGCAAAAATCATCCCGATTCTTGCGCTGATTGTCATTCTTGGAGTCTTTTTCAATCACGTCAAATTCTTCACCGACATTTGGGCGACGCATGCGAATCTGGGCAACTTGCTCATACAGGTCAAAAGCACGATGATGGTAACCCTTTGGGTGTTCATCGGCATCGAGGGTGCTGTCGTCGTCTCCGGGCGGGCACGCCATTCGTCGGACGTTGGTCGCGCGACCTTGATTGGCCTTTTCGTCTGCCTGATGCTGTACGCCCTGGTTTCAGTGCTGCCGTTCGGGGTGATGACCCAGGCTCAGCTCGCCAAATTGAATGGCCCCTCTACCGCCTATGTGCTGCAGCATATTGTTGGCCATGTGGGTGCGGTCTGCATCGTTCTCGCGGTGCTGGTCTCGGTGCTGAGCTGTTGGTTGGCCTGGACTATTCTGGTCGCGGAGCTTCCATTCGAAGGCGCGCGGGACGGCGTATTTCCGAAATTCCTGTCACATGAAAATAGTCGTCACTCGCCAGCGCCTTCGCTGATGCTCTCCACGCTGGTCATGCAAGCAACGATGTTTGTCGTGATGTATGCCAATAATGCTTGGCTCTGGATGGTAGCGATCACCGGCGTGATGATCCTGCCTCCCTATTTCGCAAGCACTGCCTACCTGTTCCTCTACGCCCGCAAGCCCGCTTTCATCGTAGCACACGGCAACGAGAGTAAAACTGCGGCACTGATCAGCGGTCTTGCTGGTTCTGTCTATGCAGTTTGGCTACTCTATGCGGCCGGTCTTCAATTCGTTTTGTTATCGACAATTGTATACGCCATCGGCATCCCGGTCTATTGGTATGCACAGAAGGAAAAAGCGTCTGGCGCTCCGGTGTTCAATCGCGAGGAAGCGGTGGCCGCGGTGTTCATGGTGATCGTGGCGGTTGTCTCCGTCGTGCTAATCGCCAACGGTACCGTCAGTATCGGCTGAACGTTTGTCGGCGGATAAAGAGGCGCCGTGGAATGATCCTTCAGCGCCTCTTTTCTTGCCCGAAGCGCCAGATCTACCAGGCTGGTCGGTGACGTAAGTCTGTTCCGCGCCTGAACATAGCTCTGAATGATCTATTTAAATTAATTAGGCATCTGGATCGGGTGGTAGACTCTGTCTAGCGGCATCAAATTACTTACCAAAGTACCTGGAGCGGATGCGTCATGATGCATCTCGCTAAACTTGCCTGCCGCATTCCTGGCGATATACAAACAGCGTCCCTTCATGCCGCGAATGAGCGGCTTGCTTAATCGGCGTCAGGCATTGCTCCCGCGCAGGGACAAGAAACGTCGGCCGTAATAGTCTCCTGCCTCGATGGTAATGCCATGGGTCTCGTGCTCAAAGCCGGGAAATTGCCGGTCGAAATCCTGTAGAGCCGTGAGATAGCGCAGCACCGGTCCGTCCTGCTTACCCAACGCCTCACCCGGCATCAGTAGTGGAATACCCGGAGGGTACGGCACGATGGCGGTCGCCGCAATGTTATCCGCCAGTGCCGTCAGCGTAACTTTGCTGCTTTCCCCCCGTATTAGCCGGTCATAAGCGGCAGCGGGTGTGCAGGTGGCATGGGGGTATGCAGTGTATGCGGTCTCCAGCAATTGCGGCATTTGGCCCAACCGCAAGGCTTCGAACATTGCCTGGGCCAGATCTTTGATGCCAAGTGCGCCATAGGCGGCGGGATGGCTGGCGGTCAACGCAGGCATTGCCTGGATCAATGGCACGTTGCTATCGTAATCACGCTTGAATTCCAGCAGTGCGTTGACTAGAGATCCCCACTTTCCTTTTGTCACGCCGATGGAGAACAGGAATAGGATAGAGAAATTCGCGGTCTTCTCGACCACGATTCCCCGTTCTCCCAAATAAGCCGAGAGCAGCGGTGCCGGGATACCTGTTTTCGCCATATCACCGGAGGGTGATATGCCCGGCGTAACTACCGTCACCTTGATCGGGTCCAGCATGCAATAATCTGGTTCAAGCTCGGCGAATCCATGCCATGATGCACCAGGTTCCAGCATCCAGCAGGCGGGTATCTCCGCAAGCATTGCCTCCGGCGCGTCCTCGAAACGCAGAGTCCGGTCGCCATCATGTACCTCTTCCGGCTGCCAAGCGAAAAAGAACCAGTCCCCCCGTGTGGTGAATTGCGTATGCAGCCGTGCCAGAACCTGTCGAAAGGAGATTGCTTCCGCAATTGCTTCGCCAGTTAACAACTTGCCGCCCACGCCATCCATCATTGCGGCGCTGACGTCATTGGAGGCAATGATCGCATATTGAGGTGAGGTCGAGGCATGCATCATGAAGGCCTCATTGAAACAGGTGAGGTCCACCGCCGCTCGACCCTCGCGCAGATGAATCATCGACGCCTGCGACAGAGCTGCTAGCAGCTTGTGCGTTGACTGCGTAGCGAATACAGTAGGACCTCCGCGTACAAAATCCTTCAGTCCGCCGCGCATGGCATGGCGGCCGCGATAGATAGGGTTGAAGCGTGCATAGGCGAACCAAGCCTCATCGAAGAGCACGCGGTCAAGCGATTTACTAAGCTGTTCTTCCACCCGCGCCGCGTCGTAGCATAACCCGTCATAGGTAGAATTGGTGATGATGGCCAATGCCGGCCTTTCTTTGCTACCGGCAAGCGGTGCATGGGCGATGTTGCGGGCGATGGCATCTGGCGCAAAACTGCTAAGCGGAATCGGGCCGATGAGACCGAGATGGTTGCGTTGTGGCTTTATATAAACAGGAATACCGCCCGTTAGGCTAAGGCCATGTTCAATTGACTTGTGACAGTTCCGGTCGACCAGCACGGTTTGTCCGCGTGCTACCGTGCCCATCATCACCACTCGGTTAGAGGTAGATGTGCCATTGGTCACGTAATAGGTTCTGTCCGCGCCGAATACACGCGCGGCATATTTCTCGCCTTCGCCGATTGGGCCCGAATGGTCGAGCAGAGAACCAAGCTCGCCGACGGAAATGGAAAGATCGGAACGTAGCAGCGCTTCGCCAAAATAATCATGGAACATCCGTCCGACCGGGGAGCGCAGAAACGCAGTACCGCCAGTATGGCCAGGTGTATGCCAAGAATATTCAGCTTCCTTCGCAAATGCGACTAGAGCGCCGAACATTGGTGGCAGAAGTGCGGCGCGGTAGCGCTGAACTGCAGCCACGATACGCTCACTGATAAACTGCATTGTATCTTCAAGCAGCCAGATGAACTCATCCGCTTCTTCCATTACTTCGGCCGGGACATGCGCGGCATCACTCCGTTCCGCTAATAAAAATACCGGTAGCGTGGCATTGCGAGAGCGCAGATCACTCAGTAGGTCCATTGCGTGCCGATGCCCAGGATCGGTCTTCAAATCCCAGTCCAGTATCACGGCTTGCAGATGCGGATCAGAATCAATCACTGCCTGCCCATCTCCGACACTGGTGGAAATGATGACTTCGACGTCATGCTCGTGCAGATCCTGAATCAGAATTCGTGCCGCGCGTCCGGTCGCGCTTTCCTGGCGCGGTTTATCGCTTACCAACAGCACGTACATAGTCAGCAATTCAGGTTTTAGGTTCCTCTTTGCCATAATTCTATCTCCTTAAATTTTTTAACTAGGCCACATCCGGCGCCGACGTAGCTTGATCCTCGTCAAGGTTCAGAAGATCTTCTCCGGCACATTCCTACTTGCGACGAAAGATGACATACCAATGCGATTTGAAAAAATGTTCCGCTTTCTACTAGCTGTGGAAGTGGCGGAAATGAGTGTGACGGAGAAGCGTCATCTCGACGAAATCGTCACGGTGATCGAGGCGCGGGACATTAGCATCACCCCCTCCGGCGATCTGACGGATGCGATGCAGGCCGTGGCAGCGGACGCAGCCGTTGGCTGCATCCTGGTGAAATGGGGCGCCAGCGCGGCCTTCGGCGATGTGGAAGCCTTCATTGGCCAAGTGCGTGCGCGCGGGCTGGAAATGCCGATCTTCCTACTCGTTCGGCGATACCAATTCAAGGAAATCGGCGTCGAAGCTCTGCGTCATGTTACGGGCTACGTATTCTCGGGCGAGGACTCACCGGATTTCATCGCCCGGAATCTGGCCAACCATCTCTGCCGTTATGCCGACAGCCTGAAGACGCCGTTTTTGGCGCGATGGTGGATTATGCCGAGCAGGGCAACCAACTCTGAACCTATCCTGGCCACAATGGCGGCGTATTCTATCGCAAGAGTCCGATCGGCCAAGTGTTCGTGGAGCATCTTGGCGAAGCGGTGTTCCGCAACGATCTCGATAATTCAGTCGTCGAACTGGGTGATCTGCTGGTGCATGAAGGCCCCGCGCGCAAGGCGGAGATTGCGGCGTTGGAGATTTTCGGTGCCGGGCGAACTTATTTCGTACTGAACGGCACCTCAACCTCCAACAAAATCGCATTGTCTGCCATCGTCGGGCCGGGCGATCCTGTGCTGTTCGGCCGTAACAACCACAAGGCCGCGGTGCATGGTGCCCTGTTGTTTGGCGGTGGCATTCCTATCCATCTGCCCACCGCGCGCAACGCCCAGGGGCTTATCGGCCTGATGTCCTGGGATGCTCTGGATGAAGCTGCCATTCTTGCGGCCATCGGCAAGAGTCCTCTGATGGAAGACAAATCGATTACTACCAAGCCGCGGCCATTCCGCGCCTGCGTGCTCGAACAATGCACCTATGATGGTACCATCTACAACGCTGAGATGATCCTGCAAAAGCTTGGGCCGCTCTGTGATTATATTCTGTTCGATGAAGCCCGGGCAGATTTCATGAAATCCCCCCTTGTTCAAGGGCGGTTACGCGATGGGGCTGGGGGTGAAGCCGGGTGATCCCGGCATCATCGCCACGCAATCCACCCATAAGCAACTCGCCGGGTTCAGCCAAGCCTCGCAGATCCATGTGAAGGACTCCCACGTGCAAGGTCGTGCGCGGGTCGAGCCGCGGCGTTTCAACGAGCTGTGCATGCTGCATTATTCCACCTCGCCTTTTTATCCGCTATTTGCCTCGCTGGATGTCGGCGCGCAGATGATGAAGGGCCGGGGAGGTGCTATGGGATGACACGATCCGTCTCGGCATTGAAATATGCAAGATGCTGCGCAATCTGGGCAAGGATTTCGCCAGGAGCGCCAGTAACGCGTCGGAGGAGTGGTTCCTTGATCCGTTCATGCCAGATGTGTTCGACGGTCAGCCATGGGAGGACATTTCCACCGACATTTTCGTGAGCACGTCTGAGGCCTGGGCGCTGGCGCCCGGTGCCCCATGGCATGGCTTCCCGGACCTTGCTCCCGACTGCGCGATGACTGACCCCAATAAACTCACGCTTCTAACCCCGGGCTTCGACCGAGCTACGGGTGCCTATATGGAGCATGGCGTGCCCGCACCGGTGCTGGCGGAATTTTTGCGCGAACGGCGGATCGTGCCAGAGAAGAATGATTTCAACTCCGTTCTCTTTCTGCTGACGCCGGGATTAGAGGCCAGCAAGGCTGGTACTCTATTGGCGGCGCTTACCGCCTTCAAGGAAATGCACGATGCCAACGCGCCGTTGGCGGCGGCCATGCCGGACTTCGCGGCGCGCCACGCTGAGGCTTATACCGGCAAGGGGGTTCGCGATCTGTGCGCCGCCCTGCACGATTTCTATCGCCGCCACGAGGCGAGCCGCGTGCAAGGGGAGCTGTTTCAGGTCGTACATCTGCCGGAGCAGGTTATGTCCCCCGCGTGAGGCATGGGAGAGTCTGCTGCACAACAACGTGGATTTTTTGCCGCTGGAGGCGCTAAGCGGCCGCATCGCCGCCACTACAGCGCTGGTTTATCCGCTCGGTATCGGGCTCATTCTGCCCAGCGTACGCTATGGCGGTGCCAAGTTACCGCTGCTCACCTACCTGCGGATGGTCGAGGACGGAAGCAACCTGTTTCCAGGCTTCGAGACAGAAATCCAAGGCATCTACCGTGAGACAGGTGAGGACAGGCGCGTGCGTCTGTTCAGCTACGTGCTACAAGACTGAGCGGATGGGCAGTGATCCGTTTGGCGATAAGCGCATAAAGCGCAGAAAAAGAAATGACTTCTAGTGCCGGGCATACAGAAGCCCCGTCGCTGAAAAGTCTCTGTCGAGGGTCTTAGTCGCGCTGTCCAGAGATCGGAATGTGCCCATTATGACCGAAAAAAGAATTCTAAGGCGGTGGAGTTTGATGCAGTCGCCGCCCTGTCCAAGGCATAACACTAAAAGAAATTCATCATGCTCGTGTAACTGCATTTTGATGCTCTGACAACGACCGAGAGATGACCACGAAACAAACATATCGAGCTATGTATATCACGATGTCGGGGATACCTGAACTGATGAAACGTGAACCGCCAGTTCCTAGTGTCGGCGAAGTCTTTATCAGCCATGCCGGTCCCCTGTGCGATCATCTCCATTGATCGATTATAATGTCATCCTCCAACGGATCATAATCAAATTTCTCTCCACTGGCGTCGTACTGTGCCGAATATTTGTGAATTTTTCTGATCCTTTGAGCGACATCAATGCCCAATGAAGTCTTTCTGAGAGAAGGAAAGTAAGCAAGGCTTTGATTTGAGGGCGTCAGATGACATTGGTCGTTTCGTATTTCGGAGGCCGGCTGCCGGCGGACAGTGAAGGCGCGACCCATGGGGTGTTCAGCTCGTCCCCGAAGTACAATCCAAAGACTTGCATTTCGGAGTAATGACAATGAGTCTAAAATTGGGCGTTTATTCTGAGGTTGGCGTACTACGCGAGGTTGTCGTGCACCGTCCGGACCTCAGCCTCACCCGACTCACCCCAGGTAATTGTCGTGACCTTCTGTTCGACGATGTGATCTGGGTGAAGAAGGCTCGGCAGGAGCATGATGCATTCGTTGATGCGATGCGTGATAGAAATATCGTTGTTCATGAATTTGGCGGGATGCTGGCGGAGACGATGGCCGACCCGAAGGCGCGCAGTTGGATGCTTGATCACCGCACGGATATCATCCAATTAGGGCATGGTACTGCGGGCGAGGTGAGGGCTTGGCTGGAGGAGATGCAACCGGCGCAGCTCGCGGCCTGCCTTGTCGGCGGCATTGCTCGCAGCGAGACGCCGTTCACACCAAAGGGGCTATACGCTGTCACGCGCACCGAGCATGAGTTTATCCTACCACCACTGCCAAACCAGCTCTTCACCCGCGACAGTTCCTGCTGGGTCGGAAAAGGTGTGTTCGTAAACCCGATGTACTGGCCAGCACGGCGGCCGGAAAGCATCAATCTTTCTGCTGTATATCGGTTTCATCCACGTTTCAAACATGCCGATTTTACCCTGTATCTCGACGCTGTAGACGAGTACACGGGCAATATGAGTTTGGAAGGTGGTGATGTGATGCCGATTGGTAATGGCGTCGTACTCATCGGCATGGGTGAACGCTCCACTCCGCAGGCTGTAACCGAATATGCCAGCCGCTTGTTTGCGCAAGGTGCCGCGACAAGGGTAATCGGCGGGCTGATGCCGCGCGAGCGCAGCAATATGCATCTCGACACGGTGTTCTCGTTTTGCGACCGTGACCTTGTGACGATCTACCCGGAAATCGTAGATCGTATGAGGCCATTCTCGCTATACCCGGCGGATAGTGGCAAAGGCATTGAGGTCGTGGCGGAAACACGGCATTTTGTCGACGTTGTTGCCGAGGCAATTGGTGTGAAAAAAATGCGCGTCGTCCCGACCGGCGGAGATTCATTTGAAGCAGAAAGGGAACAATGGGATGACGGAAACAACGTGCTCGCCGTCGCACCGGGGGTTGTCATCGGATATGACCGTAATGTCTATACCAACACGTTGCTGCGCAAGGCCGGTATTGAAGTCATAACTATCGACGGCGCCGAACTGGGTCGGGGTCGCGGCGGCAGTCACTGCATGAGCTGCCCAATCAGCCGCGATCAGATTTAAGAAGGAGTTCCGGAATGACAATTGATTTGAGGGGTCGGAGCCTTCTGGCGTTGGACAATTTTACGCCGGAGGAATTGAAATTTTTACTGGCATTGGCTAAAGATTTGAAGCTGGCCAAGCGCAACCGTTGTGAACAGCCGAAACTATCTGGCAAAAACATCGCTTTGATTTTCGAGAAGGACTCCACCCGCACGCGCAGTGGCTTTGAGGTCGCGGCACATGATCAGGGTGCGCATGTGACTTATATGGGGCCGAGCGGTAGCCATATCGGGCAGTCGGAAACCATTAAGGATACGGCGCGTGTGCTGGGGCGAATGTTCGATGCTATCGAGTTCCGTGGTTTCGCCCAAAGCGATGTCGAGACGCTCGGGCGATATGCTGGTGTCCCAGTCTATAATGGCCTGACGGCGGATTCGCATCCCACGCAGATCCTTGCTGATTTTATGACCATGCAAGAGCACAGCGATAAGGAGCTAATCGATATCCGTTTTGCCTTCATGGGAGATGGCCATAACAACATGGCGCGATCTCTCGCGATGGGTGCCGCCAAGATGGGTATGGATTTTACCATCGGCGCACCGGTGGCGCAGCGTCCTGACGCTGCGTTCATGGAACATGTGGCGACGATTGCCAAGGCCACCGGCGCCCGGATACGGATGGAGGGAGATCCGAAGGTTGCCGTTGAGAACGCCGATTTTATCTATACCGATGTCTGGCTTTCCATGGGTGAGGATGAGGGGCTTTGGGAAGAACGCATCAAGATGTTGAGGCCCTATCAGGTGAACACAGAACTCATGGCGGGGACCGGAAATCCTTCCACTAAGTTCATGCATTGTCTACCATCTTTTCACAATGCCGATACAAAAATGGGTAAGCAAGTCCAGGAACGCTTTGGTATCAGCGCGATGGAGGTCACGGACGCAGTGTTTGAATCCGCCGCGTCGATTGTGTTCGACCAAGCGGAGAACCGAATGCATTCTATCAAAGCCATTCTTGTCGCGACCTTGGGGTAAATTATGCGCATCGTCGTAGCCCTTGGCGGCAATGCGTTGCTGCGGCGCGGGGAGACGCTTTCGGCGGCAGCGCAACAAGCGGCGGTCGGCGACGCTGCACGTTCGTTCGCTTGTGTCGCCGCCATGGGGCATCAGCTCGTCATTACCCACGGAAACGGCCCGCAGGTTGGGTTGCTGGCCCTGCAATCGCTGGCGGGGCCAGTTGAGTCGGCAATGCCTCTCGATATCCTTGGCGCTGAAAGCGAAGGCTGGATTGGCTATAGCATCGAGTTGGCGCTGCGCAACGCGTTGCCGGCGGATACCACTGTTGTAACGCTGCTGACCCAAACCCTGGTGGATGGGAGCGACGATGCTTTCTCTCGTCCGGCAAAGCCGATCGGACCTGTCTACGATGAAGCCACAGCTAAGAAACTGGCAGCCGCGAACCATTGGTCGATTGCGCCGGACAGCAAAGGCTGGCGGCGCGTGGTGGCGTCGCCGGAACCGCAGGGCATCCTTGAAATCGCCGTCATAAGACAACTGGCAGAATCCGGCACTATTGTCATCTGCGCCGGCGGGGGCGGCATTCCAGTGCAACGAATGTCGGATGGAACGCTTGCCGGGGCCGAGGCGGTTATCGACAAGGACAAGACGAGCGCGTTGCTTGCACGGCAGCTAGGGGCTGACCTGTTCATTATGCTGACGGACGTCGCGGGCGTGTATTTGCATTATGGAACTGAAAATGCCCGCATGATTAGGCATACAAGCCCGCGGGAACTGGCGACTGAAGGGGCGTCGTTCGGCGCCGGCTCGATGGCACCGAAGATTGAGGCGGCGTGCGCGTTTGTCCGCGAAACAGGCCGCTCTGCGGCAATCGGAGCGCTGGGCGATCTGGCCGACATCATAATAGGCACAAAAGGAACCACGATTGCAGGAGAATGACCGCACCAGAGTCGGTAAGAAGGCTACGTGCGGCACGAGGTGATCAGGTTGTGCCCCGCGTCAGCTGGCGCGTCCAGCGGCAATGTCGGCCTGCTCCGGTACGGTTTTCTACGGCGCTTTTTGAATGCCATGCTATGACGGTCAAGAAATTGCCGCATGCGGTTCAGCTCAAATCGGATACGATGACGCATACGTAGTATGGCCGATAATTCGACTAGCGTGAAGTCTGCTTTGGTCTAAACCGCAGCAATTAATGCTCGATTTAAAGCGTGCGTTTGCGGAACATCCAACCTGCCGTGATGAGGCTGATGAGCGCAAGTGATGTCATGGCCGCGAATTGGGGCAGAAGCGTGGTGAGGCTAGGCTGCTCAAGGAAGCTGTCGCGGATGACGACCAGCGCATAGCGCATGGGGTTTATAAGGGTAAGGTCTTGCACAAGGGTCGGCATATTGGCGATGGGCGTGGCGAAGCCCGAGAGAATGATGGACGGCACCATGAACAGGAAGGCGCCGAGCAGCGCCTGCTGTTGAGTGGCGGCGAGCGAGGAGATCATCAATCCGATACCGGTGACAGCGGCAATGAATAGAAGCAGCCCCAGATAGAGCAAGACCAGCGAACCCAGCAGCGGCACGTCGAACCAGAAATGCGTAGCTAGGATAATAACCGTGCCTTCAACGAGGCCGATGATCAGGCCCGGTAGACTTTTGCCAAGCACAATGTCGATCGGGCGGAGCGGCGTGACGAGAGTCTGGTCGAACGTGCCGGCCTCGCGCTCACGTGCGACGGACAAACCTACTACGAGTAGCGTGACGACCTGGGTAAGCAGCGCGACGATGCCGGGAATGATGAACCAATGTGAGTCTAGCGTGGGGTTGTAGAGCGCGCGTGGCACGAGCTGTGCAGGGGGCAGAGTACCGCCATGCTTGGCGGCCCATTCGTGGCTTGCCGCGGTGATGATGTCGCTGGCATAGCCTAGGATCAGCAGGGCGGTATTGGAATTGCGGCCATCGACGATGACCTGTACCGGTGCGGGCTGGCCGAGTAGCAGATTACGCGAATAACGAGGGTCGATGTCGAGCACCATCTCGACGGTGCGCGAGTCCACGAGTTGTTTGATGCGCGCGGGACTGTGCAATATCGCGACCTGCTGGAAGCTTGGTGATCCTGCGAAATCAGCCACGAGATCACGGGAAAGAGCGGATTGGTCCTGGTCGTAGACCGCGAAAGGGACGTGGTTGAGGTCGAAGCTGGCGGCATAGCCGAATACGACAAGCTGGATGAGCGGCGGGCCAATCAGCACCATGCGACTTTTGGCGTCGCGCAAGATCGCAAGAAATTCCTTTATGATCAGGGCGAACAAACGGGCAAGCATGGGTCAGTCGAGGCTCTTACGGGCGGTAAGCCGTGCCAGCCCAAGAAACATCACCGCCATGATCAGAAGGGCGAATAGATTGGGCACGATCACCGACCACACCGTACCAGCCAGGAATAAGGTTTGCAGGATGGCCACGAAATAGCGCGCCGCGACGATATGGGTAAGCAATTGAATGGGTGCGGGCATGCTGGAAATATCGAAGATGAAACCCGAAAGGATGAAGGCAGGCAGAAAGGTGGTGATGATGGCGATTTGGCCGGCGACAAACTGGTTCTTGGCCACTGTCGAAATAAGGAGCCCCATGCCAAGCGAGGCGAGCATGAACAGTGACGAGGCCAGACTAAGAATGACGAGCGACCCCAGCAGTGGTACACCGAACAGGAATACCGCGATGAGTACCGAGACCACCATTCCGCCCATGCCAAGTAGAAAATAGGGGATGATTTTCGAAATCAATATCTCGTGCATGCTCACCGTAGTGACCATCAATGCCTCCATGGTACCGCGTTCCCATTCACGTGCGATGACCAATGCAGTGAGTAGCGCACCTGTGAGGGTCATGATGACAGCAATAAGTCCAGGTATCAGATAGTCCCGGCTGCTGACCGCCGGATTGAACCAGATTCGCGGCTCGATATCGATTGGTGTTGGATTGGCGATGCCAGCCTGCGCGGCTTGGTGCGTGACCCAGGCAGCCCAGCTTTGGTCAACATAATTTTCAATCAGCCGCGCATTGTTGGCGTCGATCCCATTGACGAAAAGGGCGATGGCCGGGCTTTGGCCAGCGGTGACCTGACGGGCGAAGTCGCGTTGCAGCCAGATAAAACCATCGATATCGCCATCATTCATGGCCCTCTCTGCAGCAGGCTCTGAGGCAAAGTCATGCGGTGTGAAATAGGGCGAACGGCGGAATTCTGCCGCGAAGCTCGTTGCCGCGGCGCTAGGTTCGTCAACCACCAGCCCCAGCCCGACATGGCGGGCATCCAGTGATACGCCATAGCCGAACAACAGCAGCAATACAGTGGGCAAAATAAAAGCGATGGCGATGGAGGAGGGGTCACGCAGGATTTGCAGTATTTCCTTGCGGACCAGTCCGCGCAAGCGCATCAGCAACATGTTCATGCCGTTTGCCCCGTCCGTTTGGCGCTATCAGCCGTGATGAGGGACACGAAGGCATCCTCCATGGTTGGCGAGGGCAGTGCCGTAGTACGGCTGGCGGTTTTGAGTTCCTCCGAGGTGCCGGTGGCCAGAATCCGCCCCTGCGCCATTATAACCAGACGGTCGCAGTATTCGGCCTCGTCCATGAAGTGGGTGGTCACCAGCACGGTTACGCCCTGATCGGCCAGGGCATTGATGCGCCGCCAGAATTCTCGCCGCGCCAGCGGGTCGACGCCGGAGGTCGGTTCATCGAGAAACAGCACGTCGGGCTCATGCATGAGCGCACAGGCGAGCGCCATGCGCTGCTTGAAACCAAGCGGCAAGTCACGGCTGGTGGCATTGGCGTAATCGTTCAACTCGAATTCGTTCAGCGCCCAATTGATGCGTTCAACGCGCCGCGTGCCGCGTAGCCCATAGGCCGCGGCGAAAAAACGTAGATTCTGGAGGACGCTCAGATCTCCGTAGAGAGAGAATTTCTGCGCCATATAGCCAAGTCGTCCGCGCGCGGTGGCGGCCGCGGTGCGCAGATCAAACCCATCGACCCGCAACCGGCCGCTGGTCGCGGGCAGCAGGCCGCACAGCATACGGAAGGTGGTGGATTTACCTGCGCCGTTGGCGCCCAAAAGACCAAAGATATTGCCGCGCTTCACGGTGAAGCTAATGTCATCAACCGCTGTGAAGACGCCGAAGCGTTTGGTGAGATGGGCAACCTCGATGGCGGCGTCATGCGGCGCCTGGATGGTGGCGGGTTGCGTGGGCTGTGCCGCCGGGGTTTGTGCGGCAGTTTTGGCGCGCAGGAGATCGATGAACCTGTCTTCGAAACGCGGCGACGTAGGCGAGAGTTTCAGTCCCATGATGCCGGGCGGCCGGATGGTCTCGGGGCCTGTACTCGCATCCAGCACCAAACGTACAGCTTCCCCTTGGATCAGTGCGTCTGTTACGCCTGATGTAGCCGCCAGCACCGTTTGCAGCATGCGTTTGGGCGTGCCATCCGCGCGGGCTAGGAAGCTACGTCCAGTCATGGCTCTGGTGAAATCCGTGGGTTTACCCGCGCCGATCAACTGGCCCTCATGTAGAAGCAGCACCTCGTCGCATCGTTCAGCCTCATCCAGATAGGCAGTGGAAAGCAGGACGCTCATGCCCGCGCCACGCACGAGATGATCCACGATCTGCCATAATTCTCGGCGCGAAATGGGATCGACGCCGACGGTTGGTTCATCGAGCAGCAAAAGACGTGGCGGGCGGATGAGCGTGCAGGCGAGACCCAATTTCTGCTTCATACCGCCGGAAAGCCGGCCTGCCAGGCGCGATGTGAAGGGCTTCATACCGGTCATGTGTAAAAGCTCGGCATAATGCGCCGGACGGTCTGCGGCCGGAACACCCTGTAGATCGGCGTAGAGGTCGAGATTCTCCTGAACGGTGAGGTCTTCATAAAGCCCGAAACGCTGCGGCATGTAGGAGATCATGCCTTGCACCTTAAGCGGGGCGGCACTCACGTCGGTGCCAAAGACAGAGATATTACCTTCATCAAGCGCAAGCAGCCCGGCAATCAGGCGCATTAACGTGGTTTTGCCCGCGCCGTCGGGGCCGATCAGTCCTGTCACCAACCCTGGCGAGGTTGCCGCGGACACCCCCTCAAGAGCGGGGACAATGCGTTTGGCTACACGAAAGCGGCGCGTAACCCGGTTCAGGACTAGTGCTTTCTGGGGGTTGTCATTTGGTGGTGGCATTTTGGCCGCTGCAGGCATCTGCGCCACGTGCCGCGCCCTGCGGCTCGTGCCGGGTGAGGTCGATGTTCACGGTCGCGGGCATGCCAAGCTGCAACTGACCCTTCGGGTCGCAGGCATAGACGCGCAGCTGGTAAACAAGCTGCGCACGTAAATCTGGTGTTTCGACCGTTTTGGGAGTGAATTGGGCGGTGGGGGAAATGTAGCCGATCCAGCCGCGATAGGTTTTGCCCGGGTAGGAATCCGTGCTGATACTTGCGGCCATTCCAAGCTGGACGCGACCTAGATCGCTCTCGGGCACATAGGCGCGCACCCATAGCGGATTGGTGAGCGCGATGACATAAACAGGCGCGGAAGGCGAGGTCATGTCGCCCGGTTCCTGCACGCGCTCCTCGATGATGCCATCGGTGGGCGCGTAGAGTTTGGTGTCATTGTACTCCTGCGCAGCCAGGGCGGCGCTGGCCGTGGCAGCATCATAGGCGGCTTGGGCGGCGGCTATATCCTCAGCGCGCGGGCCTTTAACGGCCAATATGTAAGCCTGCCTGGCGGCTTCATAATTGTTCTTGGCGTTGAGGTAAACGGCCTGAGCATCATCACGCTGCTGGATGGTTGCTGCACCATGAGGTGCCAGTGTGGCGTAACGATTATAATTGGCGGCGTCGTTCTGGTAGACTGCGGCCAGGGCATCCATCTGCGCCTTAGCTTGGGCAATCTGCTCCGGGCGCGACCCTGCCAGCAGCGCGGCCAGAATGTGCCGTTGATTGGCGGCCTGAGCATTGGCGGTGGCCAGCGCATCCGCGAACCGACTTTGCTCGAGCGTGGCGAGCAACTCCCCTTTGTGAACCGCATCGCCTTCCTGCACCAGCATTTGGTTGATACGCCCGGAATCGTAAAACGCGGCATAGACCTCGCGGATATCAACGTTGCCATAAAGTGTGAGACGGTTGGCATCAGGCGCCGCACGCCAATGCTGATAAGCGCTCACGCCCAGCCCAGCCACCAGAATGACGGCGGCCACCAGAACGAGCCGCTTGCGTTTGACTGCCATAATATTGTTTCGTTCTGACCGTATGTGCCCCGAGTACGCTAACACATTCCTGCAACGAGCCAATTAGAAACAGTTTCTGCTCTTGGCGAGTTGCCAGCCAATGCAACTTTGTCGATGACCGTCTTTCCCTACCGTCAGATCATTCAAGCTAGATTTCGGTCGAGTTTAGCGGAGAGTTTAGCGCATTTTGGGGGCGAAAGTATAAGCGGCTCTTTGGTTTTGGAGTAAGCTTCAGGCCCGGGTGGTTCAATGTTCAGCCTAATCCTTTACCCAGGCTTTGAGTTCGAAATCTGCGGTTGCAACCTGTTCAGGCCCAGGCGTTTCGCCTTTGCCCGAAAGCAGCTTTCGGGCGAGTGCATGGTCGAGGGGGCGGTTAGCGGACTCTACGCCGACCAACCTGTTTGCCCGGAAACAATAAACCGACATGCCCTCTTTTTCGCCCGGCGGGCTCTTGCGTACTACCGTATGGTCATGTGGCTGTGTTAGGCCGGCGATTTGTAGTCTTAGTGTCCCCTGTTCGCTCCAGAACCATGGTAGGCTGCAGTAGGGAGCCGGATGGCCGGTGAGGCGATCGGCGACGCAACGGGCTTGATCCACAGCTCCTTGGACTGATTCCAGCCTGATGATGCCGCTCGCCGCATATGGATTGGGGTGGAGGGCACAATCGCCAATGGCTGATATCGTGGGGTCACTGGTGACAAGGTACTCGTTCACGATAATGCCGTTACCAGTGGCCAAGCCGGCTTGTGAGGCGATTTCCGTATTTGGGATCACCCCTATGCAAACGAGTACTAGATCGGCGGGGAACTGTTGTCCGTCCAGCGTTTCAACAACTTCGACTTTTGAGTTACCTGACAACCTAGCCGCCGTTGCGCCGAATATAAACCTGATCCCGTGCGCTTCGTGGACGGTGCGGAAATAGCTAGACATCTCCTTCGAAAGAACTCGGGCCATTGGCCGGTCCGCCGTCTCAATCACTGTCACCTCGGCGCCACGTTCTGCTGCAATGGTCGCGAATTCCAGGCCGATGAAACCGCCGCCGATAACGACCACCTGCCTCCCTCTATCAAGAGATTCGCGAAGCGCATCGGCGTCTTCCACCGTTCGTAATTGAAAGACGCCTTTCAGCCCAGCGCCGGGTACCGGCAACGGTCGGTTTCGTGCGCCCAGAGCAAGGATGAGGTGATCATAGGGGATGGCTTCGCCGTTTTGTAGCACGGCTTGGTGTGCCTCTCGGTCAATTGTCTCGATCTTAAGGCCAGCCCGGTGCTCGATGCGGTTCTCCCTGAAAAAACTTTCGGGCCGGAACTGCAGCGCCGCATGGTCGAGCTTGCCCAGGAGGTATGATTTGGAGAGGGGAGGGTGCTGATACGGCAATGAGGGCTCATCTCCCACGAGGACGATGCTGCCATCATGCCCTTTTTCTCGTAATGAGGCTGCAGCCTGGAAGCCGGCTTGGCCGGCACCAGCGATCACAATGCTAGACTTGGACATCAGAGCTGATACTCGGGCATTTCAACGACCAAGCCGTCTAGTTCCGGCTTCACCTCGATCTGACAGCCAAGCCGGCTGTTCGGGCGCCGTTCGGCGGCAACGATTTCAAGAGTTGCAGCTTCGTCATCCCGTGCCGGCTCCAGCAAAGAAAGTTGGCTGGGATCGACGTACACATGGCACGTACCGCAGATAGCGTTACCGCCACATTGCCCCACGATGCCGTCAATGTTGTTCTCGACAGCCGCTGCCATGATGCTTTTGCCTGCTGCGACGGAGACAGTTTTGCGGGAGCCATTGGAATTTACGTAGGTAACGCTTGGCATTTATTAATCTCCACAACAATTCTATAACCGGGTGGAAGGGGAACGCATCTCGCCAGTTACGCCTACAATAATAGCACTTTTACCAGCGACTAAAATACGCATTGACAATACCGAATTACAGGAGCGATACATGTATTGTCAATGCATTTGCGGCGGCCGAGTACGGCAAGATGATGCTCACGAGGTATACGGATTATGGCTTGCGGGCGTTGATGCTGCTGGCTTCTGATCCAGACAGGGTACAACCCGCTATTTCTTTATCAAAACAGTTGAACGTTTCGCGGCATCATCTTGCCAAGATTTTGCAGGACCTTGTTGCTGGCGGGTACCTAGTGAGCGTTCGAGGCGTGGCAGGAGGCGTACAGTTGGCGAATCCGCCAGAGCAGATACGTTTGGGAGAGGTGGTTCGTTACCTTGCCCGCGATCATGCATTAGTCGAGTGCTTCCACAAGAACGGCGGAAACTGTTCGCTGCGTCAAATCTGCCAACTTCGCCGCGCGTTAGGCGAGGCGCAGGAAGCATTTATCGTTTCGCTGAATGACCACAGCATTGCAGACATAAGTGTCTTGATGGCGGCAGAACGCGGCGCGTTGTCGGGTTGATTTCACTTTTGACGGACCGCATGGGGTCACGATTTTTGTCCACCAAAGCCCCGCAAAGCGCCGGCGACTGAATGGGATTGATCTGTGTCAATGGCAGGTGTCTGTAAAGATGCATTTATTATACATCTTGTGCGGTGGGTAGCCTACCGCACGAGCGGCAACAGTTTTTTGGGGCAGACATATGTTTTGTTTTCAGTGTGAGCAGACCGCACGACAGGGCGGACAGGCGGGTTGTGCCAGTGCCAAAGGTGTCTGTGGCAAAGATGAGGTGACGGCGGACTTGCAGGATCTTCTGATCTATCAGCTCAAGGGCATCGGCGAGCTAAGTGAGCGTTTACACTTGCACGGCACGTCGGATCAGGAGGCTGACAGCTTCATCCTCTACGGCCTGTTTACGACTCTTACCAATGTAAATTTCAATCGGGCCGTATTTACTCGATTAATCGCCGATGCGGCACGGCTGCGCGATCGGCTTCGGGTCACGCTGGAAACGGTGGGGGACGCTTTGCAGGAGCTCAGTGCTGCGGCTTATTTTGTGCCAGCTGCAGATCTGGCGGGTCTACTAGCCCAGGCTAATATTGCCTCAATCCAAGCTGGGGTAGAACTGGTTGGTGAGGATGTGATAGGCCTGCGGGCGCTGATTTTGTACGGGCTGAAAGGTGTCGCCGCCTATGCGCACCATGCAGAGGTGCTAGGTCAGAAGAGGCAGGATGTTTATAAAGGCGTTGCACATGCGCTGGCTTTTCTGGCGCATGACCCTGCGGACATTCCAACTTTGCTAGAAGAGGCGTTGGCCCTGGGACGGCTAAATCTGATCGTGATGGAGGCGCTGGACGCTGCCAATACAGGTGCATTCGGTATGCCTACCCCTACGCGGGTGCGTACCACGCCGGTGCAGGGAAAGGCCATTTTGGTCTCTGGGCACGACCTACGCGATCTGCATAATATTCTGGAAGCCACGAAAGGCATCGGCATCAACGTCTACACTCATGGCGAGATGCTGCCCGCTCATGGCTATCCTGAATTGCATGCCTATCCGCATCTGGTCGGCAATTACGGCACGGCTTGGCAGAACCAGCAGCAGGAATTTGCGGATTTCCCTGGACCTATCGTGATGACGTCGAACTGTCTGATCGAGCCGCGCGCAGCTTACCGCAACCGCATCTTCACCGCGGGGCCGGTAGGTTGGCCGGGGTTACGCCATATACAGAACGACGATTACAGCCAAGTACTCCAAGCCGCGCAGGCGATACCCGGCTTCGTCGAGACGGCACCGGAAAAAACCATCACGGTTGGCTTTGCGCGTGAAGCCGTGTTGGGCGCGGCGGAGGCCGTGATCGAGGCGGTGAAGAGCGGGGCGATCAAACATTTCTTTTTGATCGGAGGTTGTGATGGTGCCGCACCCGGGCGCAACTATTACACCGATTTTGCTGACCATGCTCCGGCCGACACGGTGCTACTGACGCTCGGCTGCGGCAAATACCGTTTCAACAGCCACGAGTTTGGCAGTATCGGCCCGCTGCCCCGGTTGTTGGATATAGGCCAGTGCAACGACACATACTCTGCCATTCAGATCGCTAGTGCACTAGCAGAGGCATTCGGCTGCGGGGTGAACGACTTGCCTCTCACGCTGGTCGTTTCTTGGTTTGAGCAGAAGGCGGCGGCAGTACTGTTGACCTTGTTGGCTCTGGGGTTGCGCAATGTACGACTGGGGCCCAGCCTGCCCGCCTTTCTGACGCCTGCGCTGCTAAACGTGCTCGTGGAAAAGTTCGGCGTACAACCGATCACCAGCGCTGATGCGGATATAGCTGCTGCGCTAAGCCGCGCGGCTTGATCATTCCGGCTGACCAGGCACGCCTGGCCAGCCGACCTGAAAGGAGCTTCCTGTGAAGGTAACGTTGCTAACCCAAGACGAGGTGCGGTTGGAGCTTGCCTGCGAGCCGGCGCAAACCGTGCTGGACGCCGCCGAGGCCGCTGGCATTTATCCTCTTGCTATGTGTCGGGATGGCCAATGTGGCCAATGTGGCGCACACGCCGTTGCCGGTACCTATAGTATGCGGCCGCACAACCTCGCGGCCTTGCCGCCGGGCATTGAGTCGATTCTGCTGTGCAGTTGCTTGCCGCAGAGCGACCTGACAATCTCGTTGCCCTACGACGATGCTCAATTGCCGCGTCACAGCGTGCCCTCGCGCCGAGCTGTTATCGAGGCGCTACACCCCGCCGGCACCAGTGCGGTTTCGCTTATTCTGCGCCTGCAGGCAGACACGACTTTAGGCCAGGCAGCGGATTTTCTGCCAGGCCAGTATATGGAGATTAGTTTGCCGGGCACTTCCATACGGCGCGCTTATTCGTTAGCGAATTTACCCAACTGGGATGGCACGCTTGAATTCCTGATTCGTCTAGTGCCAGGCGGCGCATTTTCGGGCTGGTTGGCGCAGGTAGCCAAGCGAGGCGATATTTTGAGCGTGCGTGGTCCGCTTGGCCAGTTCACTGTTGATGAGACCAGTCCCAGGGCACGTTGCTTGGTAGGCGGCGGCTGCGGTTTCGCGCCGTTATTGTCAATGCTGCGGCAAATGGCGGCGTTTCAGGACACAACACCGGTTCACCTGATTTACGGTGTAAATCGCTCAGAGGACGCGCTGCCTGAGGAGCTGTTTACCGAGCTGCGCGAGGCTTTGCCGCAACTACAAACGGCCCTCGCGGTCTGGCATGGCACTCCCGGTGTCAATGCCGTTCACGGCACTGCAGCCGAAGTTCTGGCCGCGCATTTAGCGTTGGCCGGCGAACTGCCCGACATTTATGTGTGTGGGCCGCCAAAAATGGTAGAGGCCGTGCTCGCGGTCGCACACCGGGCGGGAGTTCCCGATGCTCAGATATTCTTTGAAAGACTCTAGCAGGCTGCACAAGAACCCATTGGCCGGTAGGATTTGTCTTGAGATGTGCGATGGCGTCAAGGAAATTAGCACTTCTGTGGCCCATTTTTGGTTTGATCCTGGCGTCATGCGAGCTGTTGGCTAAATAGTTTGGCAATCTGACGAGGTTATCGGCTGCGGCGAAGAAGGTGGAGGTGGCAATAGTTTTCGCGGTACCTTTGAGTTTGAACGCGGCCAGCCCGGCCGAAGGCCTCCTCAATTAGTTTTCGGCATCGTTATTTGATTTCATAGCCCGGATGTCGTGTGGTACGGCCATAGAGGTGCCCGTTCGCCGGCCTTATAAGCCGTGTCATTGACGGCGATGTGCCGTGTCACCTTCGGGTCGCGCAATTGGCAGATTAGATCGATAACATCGTAGGCTTTATCGGTCCCAGGCGTGACGTGTTAGCGTGAGGGCGGCGTCCATAGATAGCCCGACAAATCAGCGGAACAGCAGGTTGTAATCCATCTGCTCCACCAGCATCCGCTCCGAGCGGATAGAGTAGAGCGTCTGCAAAAGCATCGTCCGCAGCAGACTCTCAGGCGGGATAGAAGGCCGGCACGTGCAAGCGTAAAGCGCCGGCAAACGCCTGCTCAGCTCCGCCAGAGCCTCATCCGCAAGCCTACGGATCACCGGCAGAGGATGATCCGAAGGTACGTGTTCCTCAAGCCGAACAAAACTAGAAGCTCATCTTCAAAACTAGTCTGCCCCCCATACCATCCTTCCTCACAAGAAAAGCGAATCAGTCAATCAGGATAAAATCGTGGATTTTGCAATGACTTGCTAGATGTTTATGCCATCCCCGGGCTCACGCCGCGCTGGGGCTCCCCGGAAGGGGGCTTGCCCGCCAAACCGCATCACGTGTCAGACCATGTATTTGCCGCCGTTGATTGAAAGCGTCGCGCCGGTGATGAAGCCGGCGTTGTCGTCGACAAGAAACAGCACGCCGCGGGCGATCTCTTGTGGCGTTGCAAGGCGGCCAATGGGTACGGTTGCGAGGATTCCCTCCAGAATCTTAGGAGGAACGGCGCTGACCATTCCCGTGTCGGTATAGCCCGGCGCGATGGCGTTCACCGTGATGCCGCGCGCAGCACCTTCGAGGGCAAGCGCCTTTGTGAAGCCAATGACGCCAGCCTTGGCGGCGGCATAGTTGGTCTGCCCGAACTGGCCGGAAAGACCGTTGACCGAGCTGATATTGACGATCCGGCCGAAGCGCCGTGCGCGCATGTCCTCGATCACGGCTCGGCACATGTTGAAGCACCCGCCGAGGTCCACGTCGACGACGCTTCGCCACTGTTCGTAGCTCATCTTGTGCAAGGTACAGTCGCGGGTGATTCCTGCATTATTAACCAGAATATCAATCGGTCCGAACTCTCTTGCAACTGCCGCAACCCCGCTCTGGGTTGCCTCAAAATCCGCGACATTCCATGTTCGGATCGGAATGCCGGTCTCGTTGTGGAACGCTGTGGCCTGTGTATCATTTCCGTAATAGTTTGCGATAACCGTACAGCCTGAGGCTTGCAGAAGTTTCGTGGTTGCGGCGCCAATTCCGCTTACGCCACCAGAGACCAATGCTACGCGAGCCATTTGATATCCTTTCCTGATATGAACATGAGAGGTGCAGAACCACGTGATAAACTAGACGCACCTGGGCCAAAATCGGGCCTAGGCCAAAAGATGCTCGCCGCCATCCACGGGGATAACAGTGCCGGTAATTCGCTTGGCAGCGTCGCTGACAAGGAATGCGGCTAGGTTTCCAACATCTCCAATCTCGATGAGATGATGCTCTGGAGCGCGCGCTGCGGCCGCGTCCAGTAAGGCATCGAAATTGCTAATGCCGCTGGCGGCCCGTGTCCGGATGGGGCCAGGAGAAATGGTATGCGCCCGGATGCCTTTTGGGCCAAGTTCGGCCGCCACGTAGCGCATGCTGCTCTCAAGCGCAGCTTTCACCGGCCCCATGATATTATAGTTCGCAACAACGCGTTCAGAGCCATAGAAGGTTACGCCCAGTAGGCAGCCGCCCCGTGGCATCAGCGGTTCCGCCAGATGCGCCATGTGGATGAAGGAGTGGCAGGATACGTTCATGGCAACACCAAACCCCTCGGCCGAGCAATCTGTGACCCGTCCACGCAAATCCTGGGCTGGCGCGAAGGCAATAGAGTGGAGTAGAAAATCAAAATTCTTCCATTCCCTGCGGAGCTTATCGAACACTACTTCAACTTGTCCTGGCTGACGAACGTCGCATGGCAGCACAAGCGGGCACTCTAGTTGGTCGGTCACCTGGCGTACGTAAGGTTCGGACTTCGCGTTTAAATAAGTGGCGGCCAGCGTCGCTCCGGCGGCAGCAAAGGCACGAGCACATCCGGCAGCAATGCTGTGCTCATTGGCGATGCCAACCACGAGGCCGCGCTTGCCGCGCAGGTCGACCACTGGAGGCTGAAAGATTGCCACGGCGTTACCGACTCTTGCGTGGCGTCATGGCTTGTGTTGCAGTTCTTGTTGCTTCAGAGACTTTTTCGGCAGCTTCGGTGGCGACCGCCGTTGCTTGAGCAAGCGGTTCCGCGGTGGCTTGGTATAGATCGTTGCGTAGCTCATCGCTAAGACGGCGGAACTCGCCGATCGCCTGCTCGGACCGGTCATGCCACCGTGTCACGAGCATTTGTAAAGCTGCAGCCGGGGTGGCGGCGGACGTAGCCTTGAGCGCCTCCGTCATGTCTTCGGCGAGGCCACGGCTGAAGCCGAATTGTGCCTGTGCCGAGGAGAAGAGGAAGGTGAGGATGGCCTGTTGGGCGCGGATGGAACTGCCCGATGTTCCCTCTGTCAGAGCTGTTAGGTGCGGCCGTAGGTCGGAAAATGGATTGTTGTTCATGATCGGTCTCCTGTTGATGTAAATGTCCGGACAACTTCGGACGGCGCGTCATGAGTGTACGAGACGTCCTGTGACTTCATGTTTTCGAGGGTATGATGATGAATCATTGCTTCCTCGTCGGTCGGAATAATATGCACCTCGACTGGGCTGTTCGGTGCCGAGATATGCGTGGCGCCACGAAGATTGGCCTCAGGGTTGAGATGCACGCCGAGCCACCGCAAGCGCGCGCAGACGGCCGCCCTGATTGCAACTGCGTGTTCGCCTATCCCTGCAGTGAATACAAATCCATCCAGTCCGCCGAGCGATCCCGCCAAGGCTGCGCTTTCTCGCGCGATGCGATAGACGAAAAGATCAATGGCGTCCTTGGCCCGCGAATCTGTACTCGCCAGTAAAATGCGCATGTCGCTGGAGAGGCCGGATACACCGAGCAGGCCGGACGCGTTGTAGAGTACGTGCTCGACCTGCTGGACTGTCATGGCTTTCTGCTGTTGCATGTAAAGCAGCACGCCAGCATCTATGGTGCCGCAGCGCGTGCCCATCATGAGCCCGTCCAGGGCAGTAAATCCCATCGTAGTATCGATGCTGCGGCCATCCTTCATGGCGCATAGGCTGGCGCCGTTGCCAAGGTGTGCGACGATCAGCCGGCTATGGGCGAAGGCAGGGTTGGTCTTCTTGAGACGCCGGGAGATATACTCATAGGACAGGCCGTGGAAGCCGTATCGTCTTACGCCCTCGGCCTCATAGGCGCGCGGCAATGCGAACCGCGTGGCAATTGCAGGTTGGGTGTGGTGGAAGGCGGTGTCAAAGCATGCGATTTGAGGCAGGTCTGGGCGCATCGCTGAAATGGCGTGGATCGGCGCAAGATTATGCGGCTGGTGCAGAGGCGCCAGCGGACTTAGCCCGGCCAGCGCGTCCAAAACGAGCGGCGTCACGCGAACGGGCGCCGTGAAGCGGCTTCCGCCATGTACAACCCGGTGGCCCACTGCAGCGAGTGAATTCTTGCCCATATGGGTTTCGATCCAGTTCAGCAGCGTGTCGAGCAGCGCCTCGTAGGTGGGTTGGTTCCTGGTGGGCCAGCGGCGTTCTGCGAGGATTTCTGCTTTGCTACTCCGGGCAATCATATGCGCCCTGGTGCCAATGCCCTCGATCTCGCCATTGATAGCACGGTGAAGAGATGCCGCCTCACCGATTTGCGCGAGAGCGAATTTTATGCTGGAGGAGCCAGCATTCAGGGCGAGGACAGCTTGCGCCATCAGGCAACTCCCTGCGTGGCGGAGGCGGTTTGAGTGGTGGCTACCCGGCGTGCTTGAGCCATCAGCACGGCAACGGCACAGGACGCCACACGCGTGCGTCTGGAATCCGCCCGGCTGGTAAGGATAATCGGTACCTTGGCGCCGACAACTACTCCTGCGGCATCGGCACCGGCCAGAAATGTCAACTGTTTTGCCAGCATATTGCCTGCTTCGATATCCGGCACTACCAGGATATCGGCTTGGCCGGCGACCGACGAAACAATGCCTTTTTGTCGTGCCGCTTCTGGGCTGACGGCATTATCAAAAGCGAGTGGACCATCGACAACGCCGCCCGTAATTTGTCCGCGATCGGCCATTTTGCATAAGGCTGCGGCATCAAGCGTCGAACGCATTTCCGGGTTGACGGTTTCAACCGCGCCCAGAACAGCGACACGCGGTGTCTCAACACCCATAACATGGGCAAGGTCAATCGCATTCTGGACGATATCGCGCTTTTCATCGAGCGTCGGCGCGATATTGACGGCGGCATCCGTGATCAATAGTGGCCTTGGATATGTTGGCACATCCATGATGTAAACATGGCTGAGTCGTCGCTCGCTCCGAAGGCCGGTCTCTGGCGAGACAACCTCATGCATGAGTTCATCGGTGTGCAGTGAGCCCTTCATTAGCAGTTCGGCTTCGCCGGATTTTACTAAGGCAACTGCTCGCGCGGCCGCGGCATGGCTGTGCGAGACATCAACAATCTGGAACGCGGAAATATCGATTGCTGCAGCCGTTGCCGCTGCTCGGATTTTCGCCTGCGGCCCGACTAGGATTGGCACAATGAGTTTGGCCGTCACCATCTCTGCTACGGCACCAATCGTAACGAAATCACAAGGATGCGCAACAGCGACAACTGCTGGGGCTTGGCCCGTTGCCCTGGAGAGCAAGCTCCGAAAGCTTTGATGTCGGTTGAGCCGAACATCCGGCAATTCCACCCGCGGGCGACAGACCTTCTCGTCCGGAGCCTGCACTTGGGCGGTGCCAATAATGACCTTCTGTCCGTTCTGGTTCACACACTGACAGTCAAAAACAATCAGTTTCTTCTCAGCATTTTTTTCTCGCGCGGTGACCGTTGCGGTGATCGTATCGCCGATTCCTACCGGTTCGTGGAAATGCAAATCCTGCGAGAGATAAATTGTGCCTGGGCCCGGGAGCTTGGTTCCAAGTACAGCGGAGATCAGTGCTCCACCCCACATTCCATGAACGATGATCTTGTGGAAAAGATCGGTCTCCGCATAGGCAGGATCTAAATGCGCTGGATTCACGTCGCCGGAAACCAACGCAAAGAGCTCGATGTCTTCTTGGGTCAGGGTCCGTACGCTGCTGGCGCTTTCGCCAAGGGTGATTTCATCAAATGTACGGTTTTCAATCATTTCCGCGGCGGGGGGGGAGGGATACAAGGCAGCCTCCTCAATGTTCAAACACATAAGTGCCGGGGGCATCTTCCAGCTCCGGATAGCCATTCGACGCTGCACCAAGAGAGGGGGGTGTGGTGGTCTCACTACTATGCCGGTCAAGCCATTCCACCCAGAAAGGCCACCAGGAGCCGTCCTGCAAATGCGCGGTTTGGCACCACTCGTCTGGCCCTTGATAGGGCCGGCCAGGCATGCGGGTCTGTGATCGGAAGAATCTGTGCGGACGGCCTGGTTCACTGACAATTCCAGCATTATGGCCGCCTGAAGTGAGTACAAAGGTGATTTCGGCCGGACTCAGAAGATGTAATTTGTAAACTGAACGCCAGGGCGCGATGTGATCCGTTTCGGTGCCAACCACGAAGGCTGGCAGATGGATGTCGTTCAGCGAGATCGGCCTGCCGCCAACAATGAAGCGGCCTTCTGCGAGATCGTTATTGAGAAAGAAATGGCTTAGATATTCGGAGTGCATGCGTGCAGGCATGCGAGTACCGTCCGCGTTCCAGGCCATCAGATCGTTTGTCGATTCAGTTTCTCCCAGCAGATAGCTCTTGATCAAGCGGGACCATACAAGATCGTTAGATCGCAGCATCTGGAACGCCCCAGCCATTTGCCTGCTATCAAGCGTGCCTTCAACGGCCATAACGTCTTCAAGAAACCCAAGTTGTCCCTCACTGATGAAGAGCTGCAATTCGCCTGCCTCGGTGAAGTCCGTTTGGGCGGCAAAAAGGCTAAGAGTCTTGAGTCGATGGTCCTGATCACGGGCCATCGCCGCAGCAGTCATTGAAAGCAACGTGCCGCCAAGGCAGTAACCGCAGCCATGCACGGGGACGTCGCCGCAAATGGCCTCGATCGCATCGAGTGCTGCCATTGGCCCCAGGCGTCGGTAATCATCGAGCCCCACATCGCGTAGCTCGGCTCCAGGATTGCGCCATGAAATCGTGAATACCGTATAGCCTTGCCCGACGAGGTAGCGAATCAGCGAGTCGTGAGGCGAGAGATCAAGAACGTAATACTTCATGATCCATGCCGGAACGATAAGCACTGGCTCCGGCCGAACCACCTCTGTTAATGGTGCATACTGGATCAGCTCGATCAACTTGTTGCGGGCAACGACTTTTCCCGGTGTTGATGCCAAATCCTTGCCAATCTTAAAACCGTGTGCGGTGGCGGGTGTGCCGTTCAGCGTGTCGTGAAGATCGTTTAGGAAGTTATGGAAACCAACCACGAAATTGTGACCGCTGGTTTTTGCGGTTGCTTCGATAACTTCCGGGTTCAGCCATGGAATATTGGATGGCGAAAAGATATCGACCCATTGGCGGGCGGCGAAGGAGACAATCTGCTGGTTATGATGACCAACCTCCGGACCGCCATCGCTCGCCTGCGCCCACCATTCTTCGGCTAGCAGAAACCCTTGGTAAATCAAGCTATAGGGCGGTTGTTGCCAGAGTCGGCTGGCGAACCTGTGGTCTTGTGGCGTCGGGTCAACTACATGTTCGCCCAGCAAAGCCTTGAAATACCGCTGCCACTGTTTTGCCGCTGCGGCGCATAAAGTTGCCCGACGCGCAGGCGCATTGGCAAGATGGATGGCCCAATCTGCGCAGGCAAGCCAGAACGACGACGGAGAAAGACCGGATGTCAGCCGGGCCTGCTGTGCATGCACAAAGCGGTCAAATGCCAGAGGATCGGCATTTGTTGAAGATAAGGCGATGTAAGAAGACATAGCCCCTCCTTTCACCGCCAATGACTGGGGAGACGCGCCTGAAATATCCATTATGCCCTCCAATTTTAGCATAGCATGGCCAGGCGATTTGGTTTTTGATTTAAGTTAAGACGTTATGAAATGACGCGATGAAAAGTATCATGTAGTGCTTTTGGATGCGTTTGCGTGCCTGATCCCGATTGCGGTACGCAGATTATGTCGTAGCCGATGCAGAGCAGGCTGTTGCCACGGCCAGCGTGGCTACATGGCATTTGTGCGGGCGATATCGGCATCACACATTTCGCCTTGATTAGCACGCATGATCACTTCCACAGGTGGCATGCCCGTAATAGAGCGCAAAAAGCGAACATTAGTGCCGGGCCCTGAGGAAGGCCAAGTCACAGAGCTGTAAAAAACTGGCGTCACTATTGGATAGGCCAATGAGACTAGCTCTTCGAAAAGATAATTGAGAGGTCCGCATAGCGTCCTCAGCCCGTTTTTAAAAATGCCGCCGACGTTTGGGGATGGGCGCGCCAAGTACACGTTTCTTAGTCGGCCAAGCCTCGCCGGCGCGCAGAACATCGGCGCCACTGCCGCCAAAGCTAAACCGGCTAAAAACGTCTAGAATGCTTCAATTTACCCTGCATTGCTCCACTACCCAGGCTAGTGCCGTGGCGGCCGAAACGAACAGGCCCTCAAGCAGGAGCTAATTACCGGCTGGCTAGACGTGTCCCCCGCCGCGCGTGGTGCCGGAGATCGGCTGCAACTGGGTGCTTGCCCCGTAGCTTAAGGCGGCGCAAGGCTTGATTCACGGACGGCGGACGCAGAGTTTACAGGTTATAGTGACACCGTCCTTTCAGTGCCAGTTTCAGGCAAATGGCTTTAGAAATTTGGCGGGAAAACCATCAGATCAATACCCTCGCGCTCCGTCTCGGGCAGACGGATGCCGTGCTGCCCATCATCTAAACTAACTCGCAAATTGGTGTCCCGCTGCACTCGCACATACACATGTTCGGTCAGGAGTATATGCGAATCGTTCGCAGCGAGACAACCAAAGACGTCACTACGCCGTATAGAGCAACGTTAGGCTCGACTTGTGGTGGATTCAAACAACGGTTGGTGCGCGCTTTGGTTTGCCAGCAACGATGACCTGAACACCAGCTACCACCTGCGTTGTGTTTAGGTGGTTTGCCTTTACCCTCCTTGGCGGGTGGTGCGGGCGGCCGGAATCGAACCGGCACGGGATTACTCCCAACGGATTTTCATACCCCCACGGTTTTCACCGCCGGCCCCTTCGGACCGTTTGGAGTCTGGACTATACCTTCGCCATGGCGCATTCGCGCTTTAGGCGCTGCCCGTCTAGTCTCTACACCTTCCAAGTGCCGCCTGCGCGGCCACTGGCTTGGCTCGGGATTGCCACTTAAGAGGGTCCCCCGAATTTGAGCAGTTCTACGTCGCGGGTTTCCCCGCGCGCACCCAAATTATTCAAGTCCGTTGCGTCTACCAGTTTCGCCACGCCCGCACTGCCTGTCCACTAGCCGAGGCGGAATGCCTCTGCAATGGTTGACGGGGCACGACGATGCTTGTCCATGCAAATTGCATTTGCGTCTTTATCCGTCCCCCGTCGCGCTGGGCGCTGGCGCGGGTGCTTGTCATGCTGGCCGTCTGGGGGCGGTATGGACAGGGCTGGTGACGCTTTGGTTCACCTGGAACTTGCCTAATCCCGCCATTGCTATCACACAAGCGCGCCGCCCGGCCATCAGGCTGCGTGATGAGTCTGGCCACCTTGTGGCGGTGTTTGGGCTAAGTGGTGCTGCCCTCATCGCTGCCGCCATATGTACCGGCCGCCTTCATCGCCATTGAGGACCGGCGGTTTTATGAGCACGGCCCGTTCGACTGTTGGGGCATTTTTCCTTCTGTGGCGTCGGACCTTGTTCATCGCCGTGTCGTGCAGGGGGGCTCCATTACTCAGCAAGTGGCCAAAACCCTGTTTCTCGGCAATCAACGCACCCTGCGTCGCAAGGTACAGGAAGCCTTTCTCGCCATCTGGCTGTGTCGCCATTATAGGCGCGACCAGATTTTGGGCATCTATTTTAACCGCGTCTATCTTGGCGGCGGTGCCTATGGGGTCGATGCTGAAGCGCGGCTCTATTTCAATGAACCTGCCGCTAGACGCACTTTGGCCCAGGCCGCCATTTTGGCCGGGCTTCCCAAGGCGCCTTCGACGCTCAACCCGTTGGCGAATGCCCGGGCCGCCGCCAATCGCGCTACTCGGGTGCTGGAAGCGATGGTGGCCATCGGTATCATTTCACCCCAACAGGAAAACGCCGCCATCGCCCATCGTCTGGCTGGCCAGATTGATGGCCGGGATGAGCCCGGACAGCAGTGTCTTGGATGCGCCGCTCGACCTACATGGCTGCTGCCCGCATGATTATGAGCGCGATTATCGCGGCGAGGCGGGCATGACCAAGGCACTAGCCGATCCCATGAACACCGCAGCTATTCGCATTCTGTTGTGCGCCGGCGGGCCGCGCCGCATCATCGCCGTGGTTCGCATGGTTGGCTTGGACGACGGCTTCCCGAAAGATGCCACCGCGGCTAGAGTCTCTTTCTTTTGATTTGAATCGCTTTGGGACTCCGGCGCGGCTGAAAATCTGATTCGAGCTTATTGCTGGATCGGAGGTCAGCATGGGGTGGGTCGGCATTATTCGAATGATTTGAGGGAACGTGTTACGGCGGCGGTTTTGTCTGGTCGCTCGTGCCGGGAAGTGGCAGCGCTGTTTTCTGTCAGTGTTGCGAGTGCTGTGAAGTGGTCGCAGCGTCTGCGGCAGACGGATAGTGCGGCGGCAAAGCCGCAAGGGCGCCAGCAGTCTCGCGCTCTGGCGCCGCACCAGGCTTGGCTTCTTGGCCGGCTGGCCGAGGAGAAGGATTTGACGATGCGGGCCTTGGCGATTGAGTGGGGCGAGCGCGGCATTGTCACCAGCAAGGTCTCGGTCTGGCGCCTGGTTCGTGACGTCAGGCTCAGTTTCAAAAAACGCTGTTCGCCGTCGAGCAGGATCGTCCGGCCGTGGCTCGCAAACGCCGGTTCTGGAAGAAATATCAGGGCCGGCTGGCACCTGAACGGCTGGTTTTTCTGGACGAGACTCGGGCCAAGACGAATATGACCCGCACGCGCGGCTGGTCGCCCCAAGGCGCGCCCCTGCTCGTGAAAGTTCCGCATAGCCGTTGAAAAACCCTCATTTTCCTGGCGGCCCTGCGGTCAGATCGCGTCGACGCCAGATGCGTATTGGACGGCCCAATCAACGGCAAAAGCTTTGCCGCCTACATCAAGCACTTCTTGGTCCCGACATTATCGCCCGGCGACATCGTCATGATGGATAATCTCGGCCGCCACAAAAGCCCCGCCGTGCGCAAAGCTATTCGTGACGCAGGCGCTAAGCTCTTGTTCCTGCCGCCC
>JAKAEC010000016.1 GCA_021818425.1 Pseudomonadota bacterium | reverse complement strand
GACTGGACACGCGGGCATAGGCGATGGTCTTGCGGGCAGCATCACTGGCGGCACGGAATTGCTCAGGCCGTAGCTTGGCAAGATTGTAGCGCCGATGCCCGCCCGGCGCATGCTCCGCCACCAGTCGGCCTTCGGCCTCCCAACGCCGGAGCGTCGTGATCGATACCCCCAAAGCCTCCGCAGCTTCACCTATACCTAAAAACCTCTCCATAATGTAGATATATACATAGAATTAAAAAGATTATGAGATAACTGTATCCAACCCTCCATTCGTTCTGTAATCTCGCCGCAGCCCTAATGTCGTCGCAGTCACTTTTGAACGACTTCTAAGCAGCGAGAAATGTGTGCCTCCTCTCTTAAACAAGCGCGGCATCATAGTCTGATAGCAGCTGCGAGCCTTCGTAATAGCCTTCCTCCCCCTCGCTTGCCCTCCCCCTTAATCTCAGCTTAATCTTTACCATCAGAGGAAAACGCCGACCACGGACCAACCTGGCGGGGGCACTAAAATGGTTTTTGTGGCGGGGCGGGAGCCTCAGGTGGCGTTGTGCGCCACTGCAGGGTTGCTGCCCTTATTAAAGGAGCTAGGCGCGGATGCGGACCGGATTTTTGGACCCGCAGGGATCGACGCCGGCAATCTGAACGCTAACAGCGAGGGCGGGCTCCCGTTGTCTTCTTATGTGGAGGTGATGGAGCGCGCGGCACGGCAATCCGGCAGGACGGATTTTGGATTACTTTATGGGCGCGGCTTCCCGGCCTCCGGTCACGGGCTGGTGGGGGACATCGCCCTGGCGGCCCCCAGCATCGGCACTGCACTTCGGCAGTTTACGGACTTATTCCCCTTGCATCAGGAGGCCAGTGAAGCAAGGCTGGTAGAAGAAGCCGGGCTGTTGCGCCTAGAATACAGGATTTTAGATTGGCGAATTTTCGAGCGAAGGCAGGACGCAGAGCTCACCATCGCCATGTTCCAAAACCTGCTGCGCGAGGCGTATGGGCCGGGCTTCCGGCCCGAGGAGGTGCATTTCGAGCATCCGGAGCCCAGGGGACGAGCCGCTCATGAGGAAGTGTTCAGCGCGCCTGTGTTCTTCGGCCAGCGTACCAACGCCATCATGTTCCGACCGGGCGATCTCTGCCGCCGGATGCCCGGCACGGACGCGGTGCGCTTTGCCAGACTGGCAGCGAAAGCCTACCGTCGCCGCCTACCCAGCGGACGGCTGCCACTGGAAGCGAGAGTGCGGGCGGAAATACGCTCCCGCCTGCCCGACGGTTCGCCGCCGATTCTCGAGGTCGCAGAGGCGCTTGGCCTAGCGCGCTGGACCCTGCAGCGCCGCCTGAACGAAATGGGACTGACCTATGCTGAGGCGGTGCAGGATGTACGCAAGACCCTAGCCGAGAGCTATCTACGCCAACCGCATCTTTCCATCTCCGGCATCGCGCAACTTTTGGGCTATGCTGAGCTGAGCCCCTTCTCCCGCGCGTGCCACCGGTGGTTTGGCGCCTCACCGGAGCAGATCAGAGGGAGCTTCTCGCTCCCCTATTGACTCGAGCTCTCAGGGGGGCCATTGGCCATCCAGGATATAACCGCCGTGCTGCGAGGGTTCGCACCACGGCGCTTTTTGCTTTGCGTGCCATGTACGCATAAGAGGCGTTGTTTGAAAGGTTGACTGATGTTCGACAATCTGTCGGGCAGATTTGGAGAAATTTTCGACAGGCTCCGTCGTCGCGGGGCGTTGTCGGAGTCTGACGTCAGCGATGCGCTGAGAGAAATCCGCCTGGCGCTGCTGGATGCTGACGTAGCACTTCCGGTGGTGAAGGATTTCGTAGCCAAGGTACGGGAACAGGCAGTGGGCACTGAAGTGTTGCGCTCCGTCACCCCCGGCCAGATGGTGGTGAAGATCGTCAATGACGCGCTGATCGAGGCGTTGGGCGGCATGGCGGTGCCGCTGAATCTCAATGCCCCCTCGCCCATTCCTATTCTGATGGTTGGTTTGCAGGGCTCTGGCAAAACGACGACCTCGGGCAAGATCGCGCTGCGGCTGCGTACCCGCGAGCGCAAAAAGGTGCTACTGGCAAGCCTGGATACACAGCGTCCAGCTGCCCAGCTGCAGCTAGAGCAGCTGGCCCAGCGCGCTGAGGTGAGCAGCCTGCCGATCATCACGGGGCAGACGCCGCTGCAGATCGCAAACCGTGCCATGGATATGGCGCGACGTGAATCCTATGATGTAGTGATTCTGGATACTGCTGGGCGACTCTCCATCGACCTCGCGTTGATGGAAGAGGTGAAGACGATCCGGGCCTCCGTGAACCCGGTGGAAACACTGCTGGTAGTGGACGCGATGACCGGCCAGGACGCCGTAACCACCGCCACCGCCTTTAATGAGGCCGTGCAGATTACAGGCATTGTGCTTACCCGGTTAGATGGCGACGCGCGGGGTGGTGCCGCACTTTCCATGCGCTCGGTCACCGGAGCGCCGATCAAACTCATTGGCCAAGGCGAGAAACTGGATGCGCTGGATGAATTCAACCCGGAACGTATTGCCGGGCGCATCCTGGGCATGGGCGATATCGTCGGGCTGGTGGAGAAGGCAGCCGAAACGATCGACAAGGCTGAGGCGGAAAAACTTGCCAAAAAGATGGCAAAGGGCAAGTTCGATCTGGACGATTATGCTGCCCAGCTTAAGCAGATTTCTAAGATGGGCTCGCTGTCTGGCATCCTCGGCTTGCTACCCGGCATAGGCAAAATCAAGCAGCAGATCGAGAACGCCAATATCGACCAGACCGTGTTCAAAACTCATATTGCCATAATCAATTCAATGACGCCGACGGAACGGAAGGCCCCGGATATTATGAAGGCCAGCCGCAAGAAACGCGTGGCGGCTGGCTCCGGCACATCGGTGCAGGAGGTGAACAAGCTACTGAAGCAGTTCGATGATATGGCCACAATGATGAAGCGCATGAACAAAATGGGCGGGGCGGAGGCGATCATGCGCCAGATGCAGGCCGCCATGGGCGGCCCAAAAGGCGGCCGCAAGCCTTTTTAAGAGTCAAGATTAAACCAAGGAGTCACTATGTCTGTTAAAATTCGCCTTTCTCGAGCTGGTGCCAAGAAACGCCCATTTTACCATATCGTAATCGCCGACGCGAACGCGCCGCGCGACGGTAAGTTCATCGAGCGTGTGGGCACATATAATCCGATGCTGCCAGCGGAGCATGCCGAGCGCGTGCTGCTGAAGACCGAGCGCCTGCAATACTGGCTGAGCAACGGCGCCCAGGCGACCGACCGCGTGGCCCGCTTCCTGGCGAAGGCAGAGCTAATCAAGACCGCGGTGCGCACGGAGCAGCCGAAGCAAGCGCAACCGAAGAAGAAAGCCCAAGAGCGCGCCGCCGCCAAGGCCAAGGCCGAAGCCGCCGCTTAATTCAACCCAGAGCGTAGATGGAAGACCGGTTGATTCTGATGGGCGTGATTGGCAAGCCGCATGGCGTGCACGGGCAGCTGCGCGTGCATTGCTACGCGGAGGAGCCGCGGCTCCTCGCCGAGCACGTGCTTGTGGACGCTGAGGGGCGACATTTTGCGCTCGACTGGGCACATGACAATGTCGCCTGGATCAGTGTGATTTCCAACGGAATACAGCACCGGATCAACGACCGCGACGAAGCCACCAAGCTCACCAATGCCGAGCTATTCCTGCCTCGCTCCGTACTTCCAAAAATTGAGGCGGAAGAGTTCTATCTAGCCGACCTTATCGGGCTCGATGCCTATGATGAGAGCGGCAAGGTGGTAGGCAAGGTGGACAATGTGCTGGATTACGGTGCCGGGGCCAGCTTGGAGCTGGCGCCGGGCGGCATGCTGATCCCGTTCACCAGAGCTAGCGTGCCGCAAGTGCGGATCGCGGATGGCTATGTCGTAGTGAACCCTCCGCTGGAAGTGGACGCAAAGGGGCCGAGCGAATGAGCTGGCGCGCCGATGTACTGACTCTCTTCCCCGCCATGTTCCCTGGCACACTGGGCGAAAGCTTGGCAGGCCGTGCACTGGAGGTCGGCATTTGGAGCTTGAAAATCACGGATATCCGTGATTTTGGGCTGGGCCGCCACCGCGCGGTGGATGACACACCCTTCGGCGGTGGCGCCGGCATGGTGCTGCGCCCGGATGTCGTAGATGCAGCCATCGGAGCAGTTGCCGACGAACGCCCGCTGATCTTCCTTACCCCACGCGGCACGCCTCTTACCCAAGCCAAGGCGCGTGAGTTGGCGGAGGGACCGGGCGCCGTCCTGGTATGCGGCCGGTTCGAGGGATTCGACCAGCGTGTGATCGAGGCGCGTGCGGGCCAGGAGATCAGCATCGGGGATTATGTGCTCTCCGGCGGGGAGCTGCCGGCACTGGTGTTGCTGGATGCGGTGATCCGCCTACTACCCGGCGTGATGGGTCATGCAGAAAGCAGCACTGAAGAGAGCTTCTCGGAAAAACTGCTAGAATATCCGCATTTCACCCGCCCTGCTGAATGGCAGGGCCGTGCCGTCCCGGAAGTTCTTACCCAAGGCAACCATGCTGCGATAGCCGCTTGGCGGCAGGCGCAGGCTATCACCACTACACAAAACCGCAGACCCGACCTGTACGCCCAATACATTGCAACCGGCGCGAGCGCGCCCTAAACACCTGTTTCGAGAAGGACCAAACCCATGAATATCATCCAGACGCTCGAAGCCGAGCAGATCGCGAAGCTGACCGAAAGCAAGGCCATTCCCACCTTCGCGCCAGGCGACACCCTACGTGTGAACGTGACCGTGAAGGAAGGCGAGCGCTCGCGTATCCAGGCATTCGAGGGCCTGTGCATCGCGCGCTCTAACCGCGGCATCAACTCCTCGTTCACTGTGCGTAAAATCTCCTATGGCGAGGGCGTCGAACGCGTGTTCCCGCTTTATGCACCGGTAATCGCTGACATCACGGTAGTGCGCCGTGGCGATGTGCGCCGCGCGAAGCTATATTATCTACGCGGCCGCCGTGGCAAATCCGCCCGCATTGCCGAGAAGGCCCGCGAGGCCGAAGCCCCTTCTGCCTGAGCTGGCGACTGCCCCCTCCCGGGGGGCAGCGCCCTCGCTGATTTTTGAGCGCACACGCCCAGAAAGGGTGGCGCCGGGGCCAGAGGGGCTACGCCTTTCTGGCCTTTCGCAACTGTGGAGAGCTGGATCAAATGCCGCGGACCTTGTTCGACAAGATTTGGGATGCCCATGTGGTGAACCGTTTGGAGGACGGCACTTGCGTTCTCTACATCGACCGTCATCTCGTGCATGAGGTTACCAGCCCGCAGGCATTTGAGGGGCTTCGTATGGCCGGCCGCAAGGTACGACGGGTTGAGAACACCATTGCTGTGGTGGACCATAACGTGCCCACCGGTCCAGATCGCTTAACCGAGGCGAACGAGCCGGAAAGTGCTTTGCAGATCGCCACGCTGGAGCAGAACGTGAGGGATTTCGGGGTAACCTATTTCCCGATGTCCGATGCGCGCCAGGGCATTGTGCACGTTGTCGGCCCGGAGCAAGGCATCTCTCTGCCGGGCATGACCATTGTATGCGGAGATTCCCATACATCCACGCATGGCGCACTAGGGGCACTAGCGTTTGGCATTGGCACTTCAGAAGTTGAGCATGTGCTAGCGACGCAAACGCTGTTGCAAAAACCGGCGAAAAACATGCTTGTCCGTGTGGATGGCAAGCTTACGGCAGGCTGCACAGGCAAGGACATTATGCTAGCGGTCATTGGTAAGATCGGCACCGCCGGCGGCACAGGCCATGTGATGGAGTTCGCAGGAGAAGCGATTAGCGCACTGGACATGGCCGGACGCCTAACGATGTGCAACATGAGCATCGAAGCTGGAGCGCGCGCTGGGTTAGTGGCGCCGGATGAGACCACCTTCGAATATATCAGGGGCCGCCCCTACGCACCCAAGGGCGAGGATTTCGACCGCGCCGTGGAATATTGGAAGGCTCTGCCCAGCGACGAGGGAGCGCATTACGACGTGGTGGTGGAACTACGTGCAGAAGACATCATCCCACAGGTCACCTGGGGTACTAGCCCGGAGACCGTGATTCCCATAACCGGCAGCGTGCCCAACCCGGCAACCGAACAAGATGAAGCCAAGCGTGCCCAGATGGAGCGGATGTTGAGCTATATGGGGCTTCAAGCTGGGCAGAAGATCGCAGGCACCAAGGTGGACGTCGTGTTCATCGGCTCCTGCACCAATTCACGCATTGAGGATCTGCGTGCCGCCGCCGCCGTCGCCAAGGGCCGCCATGTAGCCGATGGTGTGCGTGTGCTGGTGGTGCCAGGCTCGGGCCTAGTGAAGCAGCAGGCGGAAGCCGAGGGTTTGGCGCAGATCTTCACCGATGCCGGGTTTGAATGGCGCGAGGCTGGATGCTCAATGTGCTTAGGGATGAACCCAGACAAGCTGAAACCCGGCGAGCGCTGCGCTTCCACCTCCAACCGTAATTTCGAAGGCCGCCAGGGGCCAGGCGGACGCACCCATTTGCTGTCCCCCGCAATGGCTGCTGCCGCTGCCATAACCGGCAAAATCACCGATGTAAGGGAACTGGTGTAATGGATAAATTCACCACCCTCACCGCTACTACTGCGCCGCTGAATATCGACAATATCGACACGGATAAGATCATTCCGGCCCGCTTCCTAAAAACCATTAAGCGCACCGGCCTTGGCAAGAACGCCTTTGCAGATATGCGCTACAACCGGGATGGCAGCGAGAAACCCGATTTCGTGCTGAACCAGGAACCTTACCGCAGGGCGGAAATTCTGGTGACTGGTGATAATTTCGGCTGCGGGTCATCTCGCGAGCACGCGCCCTGGGCACTGAAGGATTTCGGGATCCGCTGCATTATTGCGCCCAGCTTCGCGGATATCTTCTTTAACAACAGCTTCAAGAACGGGTTGCTGCCCATCGCCCTGTCCAGAGATATCTGCGACAGACTTCGCGAGGATGCCGCCATGGGCAACAATGCCAAGCTCACGGTTGATCTCGCCCGCCAAGTAGTGATCCGCCCAAGCGGCGAAGAAATTCCGTTCGATGTCGACCCGTTCCGCAAGCATTGCCTGCTGAATGGGTTAGACGACATCGACCTAACGCTGGAACACGAAACCGCCATTGATGCCTATGAGGCGAAAGTGCCCTCCTGGCAGCCGAAAATTCAGGGAGCTTAATTCATGATCGCCAATAAAAATTTGCTACTGATGCCGGGGGACGGCATCGGTCCCGAAGTGATGGCCCAAGCAAGGCGTGTGCTAAACTGGTTACAAGAAAGCGGGCGCGCCAGCTTTACTATCGATGAAGAACTCGTTGGCGGCGCGGCTATCGATGTGCATGGTGTGCCACTAACCGATGCGGCTCTGGCCAAAGCAAAATCAGCCGATGCACTGCTGTTCGGCTCCGTTGGCGGCCCGAAATGGGACAAAGTGCCTTTCGAAATCCGCCCGGAGGCAGGGCTTTTGAAACTGCGCGCCGAATTGCAAGTATTCGCCAATCTGCGCCCGGCCAAAGTATTCCACGCGTTAGCGGATGCTTCTTCTCTCAAACCTGAACTTGTCAGCGGCCTGGACCTCATGATCGTGCGCGAATGTATCGGCGGCATTTACTTTGGCCAGCCGCGCGGGATCGAGACCCTGCCCAACGGCGAACAGCGTGGCATCAACACGGAGGTATACACCACCCACGAAATTCAGCGCGTGGGCCGCGTGGCCTTCGAACTGGCGCGCAAGCGCCAAGGCCGAGTGTGTAGTGTGGAGAAGGCGAATGTGATGGAGGCCGGCCTCCTCTGGCGCCAGGTCATGACCAAGCTGCACGCGGAAGAATTCCCGGACGTGGCGCTCTCCCACATGTACGCCGATAACTGCGCCATGCAATTGGCAAAGAACCCCAAGCAGTTCGACGTGATCGTGACCAGCAATCTGTTTGGGGATATTCTTTCCGACCTCGCCGCCATGCTCACCGGTTCGCTGGGTCTACTGCCCTCCGCTACGCTTGGGGCCAAAGACGAAAACGGGCGCGTTCCCAGCCTTTATGAGCCGATCCACGGTTCTGCACCGGATATCGCAGGCACCGGCAAGGCTAACCCCCTGGCGCAAGTGCTTAGCCTCGCCATGATGCTACGCTATTCATTCGACATGAGCGAAGAGGCGAACGCGATCGAAGCCGCAGTGGAGCGCGTTCTGGCCAAGGCCGGGCGCACGCCAGATATCGCAGTACCAGGGCGCGCGGTGATCTCCACTGCCGAAATGGGCGATGCATTGCTGGCCGAGCTGCCGCGATAGATGTCAAATGGCCTGAGATGGATGCGCAAAGCGCCTCTATTTCAGGTCATCACACTCTAGATATCCAAGGTTATGGCAACTGGCACATGATCCGATGGCTGATCCCAGCCTCGAGCCTCCTGTAAAATCTCATAACTACGCAGCGACGGCACTAGATCCGGCGTCACCCAGACATGGTCAAGCCGCCGGCCCCGGTTCGAGGCAGCCCAATCCCTATTCCGGTAGGACCACCATGTATAAAGCTTTTGCGGTTCAGGAACAAAGTGCCGCACGGCGTCGTAAAACCCCTGCTCACGCCAGGCGTTCAGCGCTTCAACTTCAACAGGCGTATGGCTGACGACATTGAGCAATTGCTTGTGGCTCCAAACGTCGTGCTCCAGCGGGGCAACATTCAAATCTCCGACTAGAACCGCGCGGCACGGGCCGGATTTAGCAAAATAATCCCTAGCCTCACTCAAAAAATCTAGCTTATGCGCGAATTTCTCATTGGCAGTTCGGTCGGGCACATCGCCCCCCGCTGGCACATAAAAATTGTGGATCGTCAGATCCTTACCCCTAACGCGCAGACGTGCAGAAATATGCCTGCAATCGTCCCGGCCGCACCAACTTGGCGTGTCTTCCGATAAAACGACTGGTTCGCGGGAAAGGATCGCGACGCCGTTATACCCCTTCATACCGTGCTTAAGTACATGCCCAAACCCAACCTCGGCGCCAATCGTTTCAGGAAACAAATCATCCGGCACTTTGGTTTCTTGCAAGCATATAATATCAGGCTGAAGCGTGGCAGCCAAACGGCGGAGGTGCGCTTGGCGTAGGCGCAATGAATTAATATTCCACGTAACGATCGTCAGCTTCATTCCGGGGTTTTACAAGCTTTCCCGCAAATGGCTACCCCCCGCCAGAGTTCGGGCCGCCGCTCTGTGTATATTCAAACAACGAATCAGGAAAAGGCCCGCCAGGCATGATGTCATACAAATGAACGCTTGTCCGCCTGCCTTGCGCATCCCTCACGACCCAGGATTGCAGCTCAAGCGGGTCAGTCGAAAACGAAAGTGTCAATGTGCCAGCTGCTTCCTTACCCTTGCGCACCAGCGAAATATTAACCTGGCCCGGCTGTTTATCTATGCGCGTAATTTGGACAGAGCCCGATTCAAGATCGACATGACGGGCAAGAAGAATTCCAAGAGGCGTTGAGCTAAGCGGAATGTTTGTTGTCTGATCCAATTGAGGATCATGATAAACTAGCAACCCAAATCCGGCGACTAGCAGTTGCGGATCCGGCGGGTCATAAGCGAAGCGCATTTTGCCGGGACGCTGAAGCCAAGCCTTGCCAGTTCTTGTTGTCCCATTCTCGTCAACTTGCAGAAAATTGGCGGTCAGCCCTTTCTGGGCATTCAAATAAGCCTCGATCTGAGACACCAGCGCCCGATCGGCCCGCGTCAACACAATACCTTGTGCGCGCACGCGGGCCGGGTAAGCAAGAATCAGCAGCGCGGCCGCCACGGCAAGCGCCCGACGGCGACTCAGATTAGCTGGCAGAACGACGGCTCGCGGCTTCGGTTTTGTTGGCAGCAAATGCATCGGCCATAATATGGCGCGTTTCGCGAAGAAAAGCAGCCCCTTTTACAGTACGTTGCACCAAAACCGACCGGCGGTCAGATGGGTCAACCTTCCGACGCACATAATCCAACTCGCTCAGCCGGTCCAGGGCGCGGGTAATGGCCGGCTTGGAGACATTAAGCTCCTGCGCCAATCCGCGGACCGTATGCCCGCCCTCATTCAAATAACAGGTTAGAAACACGCCAAGCTGACGCGCGGAAAGGTCCACACCATCTCGCCGGACAAGCGAAACGACAGTGTCCCTAAGAATACCAACCAACTGGTCAGACGAAAGTGGTGCAGAAGCCATGCTTATTGAATCCTCAGACAATAAAGCCAGAAGCAGACATTTAAAAAATTAAAGCACTGCATCCGACAAACAATTAGTGTACGATACTATAAGAACTTTAAAAATATATTCAATATGAAAACAAAAAACTCAACTGTGGTCACGAACAATCTGTTAGATATTCGAATGGTTTATGCGGGATTGCAGGGGAAATGACACAAAAAGAAACAACACAAAACCAAAAGACTCAACTAATTCAGTGTTTTTTTATTATCTTAAAATTTCTTTCTTGTAACGATTCGCCGTTGCTCTTCATACGCGCCTTCACGGGCCTACCCAGCCAAATGCTCAATCGCGCTCAGCAGGGCCCTTAGGGTTTGCGCTTCACCGCCCTCCGGCTTTGCCGGCCGCGTCGAGTCGTTCCAGGCGTAGGTATCGATATGTGCCCATGCAACTTTATCTGGAACAAACCGTTGTAGAAATAAGGCGGCGGTGATGGCGCCCGCGAATGGTTTGGTAGAAACGTTGCTCATATCGGCGAATGATGACTCGAGCCAACCTGCATAGCCTCCATGCAGGGGCATGCGCCAAAGCAGATCCTCCTGCGCGCGGCCGGCAGCAAGAATAGCTTCCGCCATTTCATCGCAGTTACAAAACAATGCCGGTAAGTCTGGACCCAATGCCACCCTTGCGGCGCCAGTCAATGTTGCAATGTCAATCAACCAATCTGGCTTTGCCTCACAAGCGGCACAAAGCAGATCGCTCAGCACTAGCCGGCCTTCCGCGTCTGTATCGCCAACTTCAACGGTCAAGCCAGCCCGCGTCTGCAACACGTCAGACGGCCGCATGGCACTTCCGGAGATACTGTTTTCAACACAACCGATCCGCAATTCGAGCCGAATTGGCAGGTCGAGAGCCATAATGGCAGCCGACAAACCCAGCGCGATCGCCGCGCCGCCCATATCCTTACGCATGAGCCTCATGGCCGCGCCAGGCTTCAAATTATAGCCGCCGGTATCGAAGCACACGCCCTTTCCGCAGAGCGAAACAAGCGGGGCTTTGGCGCCAGCAGCCCTGCCTTCCCATCTGAACGTGACCACCGCAGGGGGGCGGCTGGACCCAGCGCCGACAGCATGAATAGCCGGATAGCATGCTGCAAGCGCCTCGCTTTGCGTGCATTCGGCCGTCGCGCCAAAGCGCTGTGCAAGCTGTAGCGCGGCCTCGGCGAGCTCGGCCGGGCCCAGATCGTTAGCTGGCGTGTTAATCAGCTCACGCGCCAGCATGATGCTACCCGCAATAATTCGGCTGCGCGCCGACGCATCGGCGAGGTTACTGAACGTTATTTTTCTGGTTTTTAACGTCTGATACCGGTAGGCGCCCAGCATAAATCCAAGCTCTGCCTCTTGTACGCAAATTCCGTTGGCCTCAATCCGCCACAGGTGCCCCGTTGGCAACGCCGCCGCCGCCGCCCCAAAACCAGAGAGCACGCTGCCCTCCCCTAGCCCAACCACCGCTCCGGCAAGAGAGCCTCGCGGGCCCGGCAGCAACAGAATACGCCCGGCTTCGCCTGAAAATCCGAGCAATTTGGCTTGAGCCACAGCAGATTTTGGTAGCTCCCCGAGACGGGTCGCCCAATCATGCGTGCCCACCGCGTAAAGCGGCAGCGTCTTGCCGCCCTCTTTGTTCAGGCCGGTCGGTGCATCGAGGAAGCTCAGGGCATCAAAAGTCATGTCCCGTTCATAGACCGGCGGTTGCGTCCAGGCCATGGGCCATAACCGCGCACGCAGCCAAAAAGCAAGGATACTGATTGCCCTGATACTTATAGTGCGCCAAGAGGCGCCCCGAACTTGGGCTCAGTGCAAGCGTTCGATCCCAATGGCAGCTACTCGGCCTTCACGCTGCTGAAGAATAAAACGCACGCGCTCACCTTCATTCAGTTTTCGCAGCCCAGCATGCTGCACAGCGCTAATATGCACAAAAATATCGTTACCACCATGGTCCGGCGCGATGAAGCCATATCCCTTGCCTGGGTTGAACCACTTCACAATGCCGGTAAGTGATGCTGAATCCTGCGCGGTGATGTTGTCTTGAACGGTTTCCATGTCGACACCTCTCGATGCCCATTCTTTGGGGCTTGAGCCAGCCTATTAGCAGGCGGCACGCAGTGTAAGCGCATTTGAAACAGGCGATCAATTGGAAAGTTTCTGCTGCAATGCAGTATCAAAGCCAAGAGTAACGACGTCACCCGGCCTACAAAACCGGCCAAACAGATGTCATCGCGTTCCAAGTCCGGCCTTTAAGCTACATCTTCGCGCTTATCACGTACCCGCACGTAGGCAATCGCAGCGTGCTCCTCGCAATACGGCTTGCCGGCCGCTGCAGCAGCATTACAAAAATGAAAGCTAGGCTTACCCGGCTCGCCGATGGGCCAACAGCACGGCGCGGTCCTCGGCTGCTGAGATTTGGCCGCCGGCAAAATGGCTCGCAGCACCGGCAACGGCCCGGCAACCGAGGCTGAGAGCGGCGGCAACGTGGGACCTTGCGTGCGCTTGGGCGGTGCCTGACGCGGCTGCGCATCTCCAGCGCTGCGGCGAATGGGTGAAGGCCGGGCAGGCAAGTTGAGCCGGTGCGCTTTGCCAACAACGGCATTCTTAGAAATGTTCAGGCGCCGGCCGATCTCAGCGGTAGACAAACCCTCCGACCACAATGTGCGCAGGCGTAGAATCGTCTCGTCCGTCCACTCCATATTGTGGCTCCCTTTGCTTGATCTACCAAATACAGTAGCCGCCATAAGGCCGACGAGCAATATTTGCCGCCGGCCAAAAATTCCTTTTCTGTGGAAAACTTCTGAGTGTGCCGAGCCTATGCTCAGGGCTTTACGGTTTCGCCCGCGAAAGCGCCCCAGAAGTCGGCTCGGGCCAAGTATCCCGTCTCAAATTTGATTGCAACCTTACAATATTGGCTATTGGCCTTACACCGCAGCAATGCCCCAGAGACGCCTCTACGCAGATAGGCAACCACCCCAGCATCGGGATTTGGCGCCCTACGCAGAACCGCTTTAGCGGCAGTCACGTAAAAACCACGCTTGGCCCTAATCATGGCTTCATGCACCCATCCGGTGCCCCCATCCGGCGCCAGAATGTGCCGCCAAACGTCAAATTCACCAATAATTTCAACCGGCAGCCCTGCGCGCTGATACACCCAGTTGACCGGATATTGAAATCCGGGACCAGCCCGGACATTGACATCGTCAGAGCGCAAACTAACGAAACGCGGCACTGGCAGCCCTGTCACGCTGCCAACACCAGGCCCGGGGCCAGTTCCAGGGTCGGGCACAGCAGCGCAAAGGAGCAGCACCAAAGGCAGCAGTATCAGCCGCAAACGGGGCATGCGGGGTCCTTTTTGAGCCTGATTTTACGAAACTCGGCGGCAAGCGCGTCCCAAACCAGCAAAGCTCCCGAGAGGGACTGGCCAATTCCCGTGATCTCCTTGATAACTTCCGTTGCCTGCAATGTGCCCATCACGCCGGTAACGGCCCCAAGCACACCAGCCTCCGAGCAGGGGGGCACAAGCCCGTCTGGCGGCGGCTCCGGATACAAGCAGCGGTAGCACGGCCCACCAACATGCGGCTTGAACGTAGAAATTTGCCCCTCGAAACGTAAAACAGCTGCAGAAACAAGGGTTTTGCGCGCCGCGACGCATGCATCCGCAACCAGGAAGCGCGTGGTAAAATTATCTGTGCCATCACAAACGATATCATAGCCGTTCACGACGTCGGCGACATTTTTTGGGCCGACGCGCATTTCATGCATGTTCACGCTCACGAGCGGGTTAATCCGTGCCAGCGCCTCTTGCGCCGAAAGCACCTTCGGATGACCGATACTGGCAACGCCATGCAAAACCTGCCGTTGCAGGTTGGAAAGCTCCACAACGTCGTCATCCACCAACCCGATGGTACCAACACCAGCGGCGGCCAGATAAAGCGCCAGCGGCGCACCCAGCCCGCCTGCGCCGATAACAAGCACCTTTGCCGCCTTGAGCTTAGCTTGGCCGGTTCCGCCCAACTCGGGCAGCAAGATGTGCCGAGAATAGCGTTGAATTTCGGCCTCTGAAAAATTCAAATCCATAGATCGCTTATATTATGGTTGTGTGCTTCTGGCCAAACCGCGTAACCACTTCACGCCGACTGCCAATCTGGTACAAGAGAGGATGAGGTTGCGTTCAAGCTCGGGTTGCGGCCCGATTGTGGGGTTTTATTAATGACGGTGATTAACGCCATCCGTATGGGTGGCATCGACGTTCTTCCTTTGGTCGAGGGTGGCAAGGGTGTTTCCGCATCTAATGGTACGAGCGCCGGCAATTGGGCGCTGGCCGGCGGCGTTGGCACATTTTCTGCGGTAAATGCGGACAGCTATGACGAGCACGGACGGGTTATTCCACAGATTTACCATGGCCGCACCCGCCGCGACCGACATGAAGAGCTGATAAATTACGCCATTGCGGGCGGCGTCGAGCAGGCGCGCCGCGCCTGGGACATCTCTGGCGGCAGGGGCCGCGTCCACGCCAACATCCTTTGGGAGATGGGCGGCGCTGAGCGGGTCATCACGGGAATTCTTGAACGGACAAAGGGTCTCGTCAACGGCATCACCTGCGGTGCCGGTATGCCGTACCGCTTGTCGGAAATTGCCGCCAAATTCAACGTACATTACTACCCCATCGTATCCTCGGGCCGGGCGTTTTCAGCGTTGTGGAAGCGCGCCTATTCGAAGGTCACCCATCTTCTTGGCGGCGTTGTGTATGAAGACCCCTGGCTGGCAGGAGGACATAACGGGCTTTCCAACTCGGAGGACCCTGAGCATCCCGAAAATCCATATCCCCGCCTTGTAGCACTTCGCAAAGTGATGCGGGAGTTCGGACTGAACGAGACGCCGATCATCATGGCTGGCGGTGTATGGGCACTGGATGAATGGAAAGATTACATCGACAATCCAGAAATCGGCCCGATAGCTTTCCAATTCGGTACCCGCCCGCTTTTAACCAAAGAGAGCCCGATCCCGCAAAGCTGGAAAGATCGACTGCTGAGACTCAAACCGGGCGAAGTCTTTCTCAACAAATTCTCGCCAACTGGTTTCTACTCCTCGGCAGTGAACAATGATTTCATGAAGGAGTTGCGCGACCGTAGCGAGCGCCAAGTAGCGTACAGCGCGGAACCAGTTGGAGAGCATCTCGTTGAATATGGGGTGGGCACGCGCAAACGCCCCGTTTATCTTACCGCGCCCGACCATGCGCGCGTGAGGGATTGGGAGGAGCGCGGCTTCACCGAGGCCCTACGTACGCCTGATTCCACGCTCATCTTCGTGGCGCCAGACAAAGCGCACGACATTCACGAGGACCAAGTCAATTGCATGGGCTGCCTCAGCCAGTGCCGCTTCTCCAATTGGTCCCAGCATCCACCAACCTTCGATAACGGCAAAAGAGCCGACCCGCGCAGCTTCTGCATACAGAAGACACTTCAGGACATTGCCCATGCCGCGCCAGATGACGAGGCTGCGATGGACAACAACCTCATGTTTGCAGGTCATAACGCGCATCGCTTCGCCTCGGATCCGTTTTATTCCAACGGGTTCATCCCAACGGTGAAGCAACTTGTGGAGCGCCTTCTTACTGGCAAGTAGAGCGTTTTCCGCGCCTTTCAGCCTCCATCCATGCTGGTATGGAATGGCCGCTTAGCCCGGGCCATTCCAAGCTCCGGAACGCAACTCAGGAAACGATGTGGCGAATCGTTGGCATAGGGCTATCCTGAGGAAAATCGGGGGATCCATGGAGAATAGGGCATGACGGTGCAGGCTGCACAGAAACCGTATTTCATTGTGTTGGGAAATGAAAAGGGCGGCTCCGGTAAGTCTACCACCTCGATCCACATCATCGTCTCCCTGCTCCGGGACGGCTACCGTGTAGGCGCAATCGATCTCGATGCTCGGCAAGGCACCTTAGCCGGCACGCTTGCCGCACGACAGGCTTATGTTGAAAGCAAAGGCGTCAGTCTGCCCCTGCCAGAGTTCCGTGCCGTCAACCGTTCCGATTTGGACACACGCCAGCAGGCCGAGGCCGAGGAGCGTGAGCGTTTCGATGAGGCGGTGACCGAACTAGTGCACGCCGGCATCGAAGTGATCGTGGTGGATTGCCCTGGCAGTGATAATTTCCTCTCCCGCTATGGACACTCCTTTGCTGATACGCTCATTACCCCGATCAACGACAGCTTCGTGGATTTTTCGATGCTGGCCAAGGTTGAGCCGGACAACCACGACATCATCAAGCCAAGTATTTACTCCGAAATGGTATGGGAAGCGCGAAAGAACCGCTTCAACCGCGATCATGGCAAGATTGACTGGATTGTCATGCGCAACCGCTTGGCTGCGGTCGAGGCTAGAAACAAACGCGATGTCGGCGAAACGCTGGAGGCACTGGCCAAACGGATCGGCTTTCGCACACTCAAGGGCTTTGGGGAACGCGTGATCTTCCGGGAACTTTACCTCCTGGGGCTGACGTTGATGGACGTCCGCGAGGCCAATGTTGGCATCGCCATGGGGCTTTCCCACATCGCGGCGCGCAATGAAGTTCGCGCCCTTATCTCAGCCATAAAATTGCCGCCCGCCCTACAGCGGACCCCGCGCGAGGAACTGGTAGCCTGACCCCTCATTTCCGAGAAGCTGGCCAGACCCGCAATGTATTGCGTTGCCATACCTGATCTTATTGGCCAATGAGAAAGCTTTCCCTCGGGGAGCGAGATGGTGAAAGTATTCCTAGCAGGGGCTGGGCCAGGTGCCCCTGAACTGCTAACGTTAAAAACCGCCCGGCTGCTAGCTTGCGCGGAAATCGTGCTGCACGACAGCCTCGTTGGCCCCGCAATTCTGGAGCTGATCGACCGGGATGCGCAAATCATCGATGTCGGCAAACGTTGCGGCCAAGCCTCCAATGCTCAGACAGAAATCTGCCGGCTTCTTGTGGAGGCTGCCCTTACGGGCAAGCGCGTAGTGCGGCTGAAGGGCGGCGATCCTGTCATTTTTGGCAGATTAACCGAGGAGATGGAGGCACTACGCCAAGCCGGCATTGCATTCGAGGTCGTGCCCGGCATCACTGCGGCCTCGGCCGCGGCGGCCGCGTTAAACGTCTCTCTTACTCAACGTCAAGTCTCCCGCTCCGTGCATATCATCACCGGGCACGGGGCCGAATATGGCTTGCCTGCACATAATTGGACCGCGCTGGCGCTGGCTGGCGGCACGCTCGCGATTTATATGGGCACAAAACACTTACCCGGATTGGTTGCCTCGCTTTTGGCAGCAGGCATAGATCCGCAAATTCCAGCAATCGCAATCGAACGAGCAACCCTGCCTGAGCAGCGCATATTGCGCGCCGATCTCGCACAAATGCCAGAGACACTAGCAAGAGCAGCGCCAACCGGACCCGTACTCTTTCTCGCGGGCGCGGCACTGGCCGACAGGTAAAAGGCGAGGAAAAGTTTAGCCGGCGACTACAGCGGTTTGGCCCCCTTGCTAGGCAAACAAATGCCCAAATTGCCACCTGCATGTATTAACTTAGATATTTAGTCCGCGCGGGACCAGACTTTCAGATCAGGCTGCCGCTAACTCCGCCATTCGCTGGACATTTTCGTCGGGCACGAGCACTGGAAGAGAGAGAATGCTGATGATCCGATTGTCCATCATCACCAACCCTTCAATGAAAGATTTTGGCATATCGCTCCCGGTTTCAGGCGTGTTTTGGCGCATCTCATCTGTGACGGTAATGATGTCGCACACAGCATCAACCAACAGCCCTACCGTGCGGTCGCCGCATTCCACCACCACAACGACAGAAGCGGCGTCTAACTTCGTAGCAGCAAAGCCCAGGCGTTGCGCAAGATCAACCACAACCAATACGCTTCCGCGCAGGTTGATCATGCCTTTGATAAACGCTGGCGCGAAGGGCAGATTCGTCGATGCGATCCAACCGCGAATTTCACGGATGGACTTTATATCAATTGCAAACTCCTGCTCGCCCAGCCTCACCGAAAGGAACTCCGAGCGATGATCGTTACCTTTATGCTCGGCATACCGGTTCATGACGTTAAAACTCCTTCATTTGTGTCGCTGGCAAAGACATTTTTGCGCCTAATTTCTTAACATTGCATGGCCGAGCGATATTAGAATAATTCAAGATCGCCTGATACGTGCTCCGGATTTTCTGGAACCGGGGCACCCTTAAGCCGGTATTGAAGCTCAGAAAGCGGAATGGACGCTAGCGCCTGCCGCGAATCAAGGCGCAAATCCTCTGGTAAAATCTCAACGATTTCCAATATATAACTCGAAAGAGCGATCAAGCGCTGCGACAAAAGATCCAACGACTGAATGTCCCGGTGGCAAGCTTGATCTAGAGCCATACGGTGAATGGCGGGGCTCAGTGTCAGCTGAAAGCGGTCCGCAAAACGGCCAAGCTCACGGAACTCGTCGCTGATCGCGGAAAGAATAGAGCGAAGCGGGGTATGGTGCGAACTATCACCAACCGGCTCAGCCACAGCGCTGGTTCTTTCCATCTCATGATACCCTTTCATTAAAACAGCTCAACGGAACCCGCACCGGACGGAACCACAGGACGACGCACAAGTTCTTCACGCAGGATCGAATCTGTCTCCTTGGCTAAAAAGGCTTGGCGAGCCCGCCCCGTTACTGGCCAAAACTGAACCCGCCGGCCAAGATTACCACGCAAACTTCCGCCAAGCAGTTCAATCCCCTCATCTCTCAGGAACTTTTCGGCAAAATCGGCATTCGATGCGCCTATATCCGTCAGCCCCTTAATCATGCAGGCACCACCGAAAAGCTTGGCCTTCAATCTAGATTTTTTTACGCCACGCCGCAGTAAATCATTAATCAATAACTCCATGAGGTGAACGCCATATCTCTGTGCCTCACCCTTTTGCACTTGGCCATTTGCCTGGTTTGCGCCAGGCAGAAGAAAATGGTTCATTCCCCCAATGCCTGCCTCGGCGTCCCATATGCAAGCGGCAATGCATGAACCCAAAATCGTCGTCAAAACCGTCAGCGGATCATTATCGACATGGTGCTGACCCTGCACGATGTTCACTCGCCGCTCTCCGTCCACTTCACGCAGTGTTACGGGCATAATCATGTTGCCATTACCTTCTGCCGCACTGATGTCGTCGCTAAAATTTGAGCGGCAATCTTCTCAAGTGGCAGCTGCCGCTCAACGGCGCCCAGCTCAAACGCGGCACGCGGCATACCATAAACCACGCTGCTAGCGGCATCCTGCCCTATCGTTTCGGCGCCAGCCGAACGCATCGCGAGTAAGCCTTCGGCGCCATCACAACCAATACCTGTCAGAATAACGCCAATGGCATCCTTGCCGTAACTATTGGCAACCGACTTCAACATAACATCGACGGATGGTCTATGCCCGTTCACCTTCTCGCCATGTGTCAGTCTAATTTTATGGTACCCTCGCCCCGAAATCTCAAGATGACAATCACCGGGGGCAATGTAGATATGCCCCAACTCAAGCTTCTGCCCATCCTCGGCCTCACTCACCGTGGGCTGGCACAGTTTATTCAGCCTAGCAGAGAAGCTCTTAGTGAACGTTGCCGGCATGTGCTGGCTGACAACAACCGGCGGGCAGTTGGCCGGAAACTTTGACAGAATCGCTATTAAAGCTTCTACGCCCCCGGTTGACGATCCTATGGCAACTAGGCGCCCATCTGGTTCGTAGTTGGCAATGGACATAAAGCGGGCTGGCGGTCTTATGGCTCTGGGTTTGCAGCCATATTGCGCCGCGGCCTTTACCTTTTCTGCGAGAGTGCTGAAACTCTCCGGTGCAATGGAAGATGGCTTAGCAACACAGTCAAAGGCGCCAATCTCCAAAGCACGCAGGCTTATCTCCGCACCCGCCTGTGTTAACGTGGAAACCATAATCACAGGTGTTGGCCGCAGCCGCATAATTTTCTCGAGGAACTCAATGCCGTTCATGTTAGGCATCTCGATGTCAAGAGTGATGACATCAGGCACCAACTCCTTGATAAGTTGCCTTGCCTCATGCGGGTCAGCCGCCTGCCCAACAACTTCAACATCCGGGTCAGCCTGCAGATGCGCGGCAATAACGGATCTCATAGTTGCGGAGTCATCCACAATGATTACACGCGTTTTCATCCGGACATCTTTCCAGTCACATTACGGTAGATTGTTATACCATCGCTCTTTAAAGACCGGTCCGCTATGCCGGATATCCGTTCCGAGTGACCAATATAAAGCACGCTATCCTTGTCCATGAGGGGCACAAAGCGAGACCAGATCTTCTCCTGTGTTGTATTATCAAAGTAGATAACAACATTACGGCAGAAAATGACCTGAAATTTTCCTGTCATGGGCCAGTTGCCAATGAGGTTAAGCTGACGGAAAGAGATGAACTGCTGAAGCTCACGTTTCGCCTGCCATTTCTTCGAAGCGTCGCCTAATGGCTTAAACCATTTCCGTCGCAGCGCTTCCGGCACCGGCGCAAGCTGCGCCTCATCAAAAACTCCTTCCGATGCAGTTGCAAGAACGTTAGGATCAATATCCGTTGCAAGGATACGAATATCGTATTGTCCGGCATCTGGCAGTTCCTGCAACAGCGTTAGGGCCATGGAGTATGGCTCCGGACCGAACGAGCATGCTGCAGACCACATTCGAATCTTTTGTCCCGCCTTGGCGCGATGGATAAGATCCGGAAGGACCTTCGTCCGCAAATGCTCAAAGTGATGCGGCTCACGGAAGAATCTTGTTACATTGGTGGTAAGTGCTGCTATCAGTTCCTGTCTCTCTGCCTTACCATTTGCCCCCTCGACGAGTTCGCAATATTCAGAAAAGCTAAAGAGCTTTAGATGACGAAGCCGCTTGACCAAACGAGAATAGACAAGGCTGGCCTTAGATTCAGGCAAAACAATCCCTGCCTCGCTCATCATGATTTCAGAAATTTTTGACATGTCTTTCGACGTAAAAACAAATTCTGAATTCTCGACGAGCCTAGACACCGGCCTCGATTCCACCGTCGAATCGGCCATTCTACGCGGCCTCCAGATCTTCTTCCGGCAATATACCGTCTAGCTCTATCAAGCTAACCATGCGCCCATCCATGGCAAGCAGGCCCTTCAGGAATCGCTTTGCATGATCTGATGTAACGTCCGGTAACGGCTGAATAGCGCTCTTGTCCGCCATCAGAATATCAGAAACGGCATCGACCAAAATTCCAACCTGGCGCTGAAGAACCTGCACAACGATAATTACATTGCGTTCAGTTGGCGCTTTTCCTGGCATGCCAAGGCGCACTGCCAGATCAATGATCGGCAACACCGAACCACGCAAATTGATAACACCCTTTACGTATCGTGGAGCTTTAGGAAGCGTTGTGGCCTCCGTCCATCCACGGATTTCCCTCACCATCATCACATTAATGCAGAATTCCTGGCGCCCAACACGAAATGCGATCAGTTCATGCTCTTCCGGCATCGTCTCTGGCTTATCCATCATCTTTCACCTGCACTGGCTTCAAGCTGCCTTGACTCAGCGAGGTCACGGCGGGCATCTGTTGCAGTGTTTTGTACCATTGCGTCTACGTCGAGAATCAGTGCCACACGGCCATCACCCATCACGGTTGCCGCGGCAATGCCGCGTACCGCCCGGTAATTTGCCTCAAGACTCTTGATAACAACCTGCTTCTGACCATGGATCGCATCCACGAGTAGCACTGCCCGAGCGCCTCCTTCTCCTTCCACCAGGAGTGCCACACTCTGTGCCGGATCGGAATGCTGCGCGCCATAACCAAGGCAAAGGGCAACGTCCACGATGGGCACATAGCCGCCTCGTAACTTCAACACGTTCAGATCACCATCCAATGGGAACACATCTTCTCGCCGCGGCTTGAGCGTTTCAACAATCACGCCAAGCGGAATGATAAGGGTATGGCCTTGAACCGAAACAACCATGCCGTCCAAAACGGCGAGGGTTAATGGCAAAGACAAGCTAAAAGTTGAACCCTTCCCAGGTCTAGATGAAATCGAAATTCGTCCGCCGAGCGCCTGAATAGATTGCCGTACCACATCCATACCAACACCGCGGCCCGAGATGTCAGAAAGTTGTTCTGCCGTCGAAAATCCCGGAAGGAAAATAAGGTTGTCAACCTCTTCATCCGTGAGCTGCGCATCTGGTGAGATCAAGCCTCTCTCGATCGCCTTTTGTCGGACCCGCGGACGATTGATACCGCCCCCGTCGTCGGAGACTTCTAGAACAATTCGTCCGGAGCGATGCAAAGCCGTCAACCTGACCGTACCCTCCGCAGGCTTTCCTTCTGCAATGCGCCGATCGGTCGATTCTAAACCGTGGTCAATTGCATTGCGGATCATGTGCGTCAACGGGTCCGCAATGCGTTCTATAACGGTCTTATCAACCTCCGTTGCCTCACCTTCCGTCACTAGCCGGACCTGCTTTCCAGTCATGGCCGCAACCTCACGAACCAGCCTTGGCATGCGCTGAAATACAGAACGCACAGGCTGAGCGCGAATGGCCATCACGCTGTCCTGAATTTCCCGCGTCAGGTTTTCCAGTTCCTCCAACGCCATCGCCACACCAGAGGACCGTGCAATGCCCGCCTCCAAAACTCGCTGGCTCAGCATCGCTTCATTGATGACCAATTCACCGACTAAATCGATCATCCGGTCTACGCGGTCCAAATCGACGCGAATCGTTGCCCCTACAGAACTCGCAGCCTCAGTCTTGGCCGCTATGGCCTGCACGGTCTTGCTTTGCGGCGGCGGCGCTCCCGCCGCAGCGGGGGCGGCTGGATCCGGCCTCTCCACCGCAGCCTGGACATTAGCCTCTGACTTGACCTCCGCCTTTCGATCTTCCTCTTCGGGCTCCTCAACAATCGGCGCAAAGAACTCAAACTTAAACCCGTTATCTCCAGTGATCACAGTACCCGGATCGAAACCATAAGGCTCGGCCTTAGATATTTCGAGATGACAATCTTCCTGCACAAACTCAAAGACATCTCGGATGTCTTCCTCGCCGCATTCGCCTCTCAGCGTGACGCGCCATGTAAGATATGCCCCCTCTGGATCCATGTCCTGCAATTCTGGCAGGCCGCTTTCATCAAGTTCGACCTCGACCTCACCCAAGCGGTGGAGCTCTCGCAACAATAGCGCCGTTTCATTTGCTTTGGCGTACAAGGCTTGGTCGGGCGTGAATACGATATTCCACGTACTCACACCGCCTGACTGGCCACCCCCATCACCCGCCGAGCATTCACTCGCTGGTACCACGTGAGCTGCCTCTGGCGCGCCATCAAGATGATCGATCCGCTCGAACTCGACACCAAGCGCTGCAATGCGCGCCTCGTCAACTGCACTATCCTCGCGGGCGGCGCGAACAAGGTCGGCCAGCAGATCGGCCGCGCGTAGAAACACTGCAACCACTGGCGGCGTAGCCGATAAAACGCCTGAGCGCACCTTATCCAGTGAAGTTTCAAAAATATGGGCAAAGCGGACCAAGGCATCCATAGCAAAGATGCCCGCTCCACCCTTCATGGAATGCACGGCCCGAAAAACCGCATTAACCGTTTCGCTGTCGGCGACATTGCTCTCCATAGCAAGCAGCCCGCTCTCCAGCTCAGCAAGCTGCTCCTCACATTCTTGAAAGAATGTGACCTTTATCGCGGCTAATGGATCTTCCATAATCCTCTCCTCTGCGTTCAAGCAGCAACACGGCGGATCGCGTCCACCAGCTTTTCGGGATCGAAAGGTTTTACGATCCAGCCCGTCGCGCCCGCCTCCCGCGCGCGATTCTTCTTTTCAACATCAACTTCCGTCGTCAAAACTAAAACAGGCGTGGCTCGACGCGCGGCGTCGCTACGCACGGCCTGAATGAAGCCAAACCCATCCATCCGGGGCATATTGATGTCAGTGACGATGACATCAGGACTTTCCGAGGCAAGCACCTCAAGCCCGTGCAGTCCGTCTTCGGCCTGGATAACCCTGAACCCTGCAGCAACAAGGGAATGGCGCAGCATGTCGCGCATGGCCCGAGAATCATCAACTGTAAGAACGGTTACATTCATCTATCGGTTTCTCCGCTCGCCTTTTGGGTACCATTTGTTAACCCGCCGACCGAAGTGCCCAACAGCTCCAATGAAGCAGTGAAATCCTCGGATGGATTCTGAATGTCCAGCGCGTTGCCATCTTCGGCCCAGGCATTGCGGGCCGCCAGCAATATCTGCAGGCATTGCGCACCCAGCCGCTGCACGCGGCTGGCGTCTATGCATAGCCGGTCACCTCGCCGCTGAACAAAGCTTTCCAGCAATCCGGGCGCGGCAACTAGGTCCAATACAGGGGGCAAATCAATGGCATCACTCATGCAGCCAACATTCGCCGCCATTTGATAAAGTTACGTTAACATCACCTGGAGTATTTTCCTGCTCACCACAGCTCTTAGCGTCGTAGCCGTCGCCAAACAGACAAGATGTTGACATATATCGCTGAAAAGACGGTAAATACCGGGCAGCCCTGCCTAGCGTGAATTGTTCGGCGCCCAAAGTGGGTCTATGACCACGAGGCGAAATTGTCCTTGGGAGAGGAAATATGGCCGAAACATTCGATGTCATCGTGATCGGGTCTGGGCCAGGCGGCTATATCTGCGCCATTCGCGCCGCGCAGCTTGGCTTCAAGGTCGCCTGCGTGGAGAAACGCGCAACCCTGGGCGGTACCTGCCTAAATATCGGCTGTATCCCCTCCAAGGCACTTCTGCACTCCTCCGAGATTTTCTACGATGCCGCGCACAGTCTCAAAGATCACGGCATCGAGGTCGAAGGCATCAAGCTGGATCTCGCCCGCATGCAGGCACGAAAGGGCGAGGTAGTCGCCGCCAATACCAAGGGGGTCGAATTCCTCTTCAAGAAGAACAGGATCACTTGGCTGAAGGGCGAAGCCAAGTTCATCGACACCAACAAGGTCGAAGTGGCTGGCAAAGCCTACACCGCTAATCACATCGTCATCGCCACCGGCTCAGATTCCATGCCCTTAAAGGGCGTGGACGTTGATGAGAAGCATATCGTCACCTCCACTGGCGCCTTGGAGTTGGACAAAGTGCCGGGCCATTTAGTCGTCATCGGCGGCGGCGTGATTGGGTTGGAGCTTGGCTCCGTGTGGCGCCGCTTGGGTGCCGAAGTCACGGTGATCGAGTTCCTAGACCACATAGCACCCACCATGGATGCCGATATCTCCAAGAGCTTCCATCAGATCCTGACTAGGCAGGGCTTCACGTTCAAGCTCGGCCACAAGGTTACCTCGGCCAACACCAAAGGAGATAGCGTCGTTCTTACGCTCGAACCCGCTAATGGCGGCGCAACCGAGACCATCACCGCAGATGTGGTGCTGTTGGCCATCGGCCGCCACGCCTATACCGAGGGTCTGAACCTGGCCGCCGCAGGCGTTGAAATCGACGAGCGCGGCCGTGTAAAAATTGGCCCGCATTTCGAAACCAACGTGCCAGGAGTGTATGCTATTGGCGACGTAGTGGCTGGCGCTATGCTGGCCCACAAGGCAGAAGAGGAAGGCGTCGCCCTTGCCGAAATTCTCGCCGGCCAAGCTGGCCACGTAAATTACGGTGCCATCCCAAGCGTGGTCTACACTTGGCCGGAAGCGGCGTGCGTGGGCCAAACCGAGGAAGAGGTAAGGGCCGCCGGCATAGCCTACAGGGTCGGAAAATTCCCGTTCATGGCCAATGGTCGCGCCCGCGCCATGGGCAGCACTGAAGGCTTCGTTAAGCTGATCGCAGAAAAGACGACAGACAAACTCCTGGGCGCCCACATCATCGGACCAGAAGCGGGCACGCTGATCGCCGAATGCGTCACAGCCATCGAATTCGGCGCCTCGGCCGAAGATGTGGCCCGTATTTGCCATGCCCACCCCACGTTGAGCGAAGCCGTTAAGGAGGCCGCCCTGGCCGCAGATGGCCGGGCGCTGCATATCTAATGATCCGACTCGGCGTTAATATCGATCATGTCGCGACGCTGCGCAATGCGAGGGGCGGCAACCATCCGGACCCGCTGACTGTCGCGAAATCACTAGTTGGCTCAGGTATGGATGGCATTACCATCCATCTGCGCGAGGACCGGCGGCATATCCGCGATGCCGATGCCGAGGCGATCTGCGCCTGGGCAGGAAAGCCCGTCAATTTCGAAATGGCAGCAACGACCGAGATGGTTGCCATCGCGACCAGGCTTAAACCGCATGGCTGCTGCATCGTGCCGGAACGAAGGGCTGAGATCACTACCGAAGGCGGATTAGATGTAGCAAACCATCGCGAAAGCCTGCGCACCGCTATTGCCCGGCTGAAAGACGCGGGCATCCGCGTGTCGCTGTTCGTTGATCCGGAGCCGGCCCAGATTCATGCTGCCGCCGAAGTGGGTGCGCAGGTTGTGGAACTACACACCGGTGCCTATGCTAATGGCCGCTTGAACGAGCTAGAGCGGCTAGCCGAAGGGGCTAGGCTGACCGCCAATGCCGGGTTGGAATGCCACGCCGGTCACGGGCTGACCTTCGCAAATGTCTCACCCATTGCGGCTCTGCCCGAGATTCGTGAGCTGAATATCGGCCATTATCTCATCGGCGAAGCGCTTCTTATTGGCCTGCCATCCGCGATCGCGGAGATGAAGCGACTGATGATCGAGGCAAGAACCCGCTGACAAAAAATAATTTTTTAAAAACCTGCCACTTTCCCTATCATCCACTTGCGTGCAAAACATATTAGAAAGATGTCAGACCATCGTGAAATCGTCGCGGGAGACATCGGCGGCACCAATGCGCGGTTCTGCTTAGCAGTACTTGCCGGAAGCGAGGTTGTTTCGCTAGGCGAGACGATCAAGATTAGAACCCACGAATACGCCAGCTTCGCAGACGCTTGGCGAGTCCTTGAGAACCGCCTCCGGCGCCCCCTGCCCCGCGAGGCCGTGATCGCCGTTGCCTGCCCGGCCCATGGCGATGTACTGAAATTGACTAACAGTCCCTGGACCCTGCACCCCGCAGAGCTGAAGCAGCAACTTAGGCTAGATATGCTGCGCTTCGTGAACGATTTCGGCGCCATAGGCCATGCCCTTGCGCAGTTGCAGTCCACGGATTACTTGCACCTTTCAGGGCCAACGCAAGAGCTGCCGGCAAAAGGCATGATTTCGGTTGTCGGCCCGGGAACGGGGTTGGGTGTCGCCCAGGTGCTACGCCAGAACGACACCGCCCAGGTCGTGGAAACCGAAGGCGGCCATATCAGCTTTGCTCCGCAGGATGAATTCGAGGACGCGTTGCTGGCTCGACTACGCGCCAGATATGAGCACGTTTCAGTGGAACGAATTGTCTCTGGACCCGGCCTTCTGCACATATACAATATGCTGGCAGGGCAAGAGGGACGCATACGGGACGACGCCAAACTGTGGCAGGCAGGCATTTGCGGAACCGACGAGTTGGCCGCACTTGCCGTACGGCGGTTCTGTCAGATGCTGGGAACCGTGGCCGGCGACTACGCGCTGGCTCACGGCGCGCGGGCTGTCGTCATCGCGGGCGGCATTGCACCCCGACTCGCCACGCTCTTACCGCAAACAGAGTTCGCTCAGCGTTTTGTCGCAAAGGGACGTTTTCAGATCTTGCTGGCAGGACTCCCCGTGAAGCTCATCGTCCACCCTGAGCCCGGCTTGCTTGGCGCCGCCGCAGCCGCCGTATCTACAACAAGTTGTTCAAAAAGACGTGACCTCCTCCAATAGTTGTTTTTTTGATACGCTAAATGTTATTTAATCTAATCCAGTCAAAGAGAAACTATTTCTAGACACGAGGACAGCGTAGGTGATGGATATCGGCATCGGCGAAAAAAATCCCACGATCTCAGCTTCCTTGCAAAATCCTGGATTCCTTATCCGCCGCCTGAACCAGATCCATCTTGCCCTGTTCGCGGAAGAAGCCTCCGGCTTCGACGTTACACCCGTACAGTACAGTGTGCTCGGCGCCGTTGCCAGGCAAGACGGACGGGACCAATCCTCCATTGCGGAAGAAATCGGCGTCGACCGCGCCACCTTGGCCAGCGTGGCGGCGCGCCTGGAAAAGGCACGTCTGCTGCGGCGCGCGATCAGCCGTGTCGATCAAAGGCAGAAATTGCTCTATCTGACTGCCAAGGGCAAAACCACTCTCGCCAAAATGCAGAAATATGCCTCGCGAGCCAACGAACGGGTTCTGGAGCCGCTGACTCTGCCCCAGCAGGCACAGTTTCTCTCACTGCTCGCCATTCTAGTGGATGGCGGCAACGAGCACGCCCGGGCCAAGCTATGCCTCGGCCAGCTGACGGACTAATCGCGGGCCTACCTAAATAGTAATGAAACCGTGAAGCGCCGGAGGAGGTGAGCTACTATTTCCTCTAGCTGGAGGTATTCATGGCGGAAGATAGTAGTTTCCAGCATCTGGATGATGGCGAGTTGCGCCTAGCCGAGCGCCATTCGGTGCCCCGCGCCTTCCTGATTCATGAGATCATCAGAAATGAGGGGGAGGAGGAGCTCGAACGCAAAGCTGGCGCGCTGGCGCTATCCGGCCTCGCGGCCGGACTTTCAATGGGGTTCTCCTTCCTAACCGAGGCGCTGTTGCTGGCCGGGCTGCCAAACACGCAATGGCGGTACACGATAGCCAGCTTCGGCTATGCAGTTGGCTTCATCATAGTGGTGTTGGCCCGCCAGCAGCTTTTCACGGAAAGCACGCTCACTGCGATTTTGCCGCTGATCACGCGGCGCGACCGTAAGACCTTGATGGACACGCTGCGTCTATGGCTGGTGGTGCTCGCCACGAATATCGCAGGCACATGGATATTTGCCGCACTGGTGCATGCACCCGGACTGTTTCTGACCCCCGTGACCCCCGCCTTGCAACAGCTGGCGAACAAGGCCATTACCTTGGGATTTGCCAGCACCTTCGTGCGCGCCTTCTTCGCTGGCTGGTTGATCGCGCTGATGGTTTGGATTTTGCCCAGCGCCTCAAATTCCCGTCCCCTCATCGTACTACTAATCACCTATGTAGTGGCGCTGGCTAAGCTCTCGCACGTGATCGCCGGGTCAGCCGAGGCTGCCTATGAGGTACTTTCAGGCGGTGCACCGCTTTCGGCCTATGCGCTGCACTTTTTCTTCCCCACCCTGCTCGGCAACATGGCGGGCGGAATCGTCATGGTCTCGGTGCTCAATCACGGTTCCATCGCGCCGGAGATTGAGGAACGGTTGACCAATGATGAGAAACAAGGACGACGAATCACCGGTCTCAAGGCGACTTTGGCTGCGGACAGGAAGAAGCCGGGACGCTAAGCGAGGTTAGCTTACCGGTCATCACAAAATCTCCGAAATCTAACACCAGCCCGGTGGCTACGCCGTTTTCGTAATAGCGCATGGCGGTTCGGAAATCCGGCGTCTCATCGTCATTCTTACGTTCGAAGAAGGCAATGTCCACGTCAGTGCTGGCATATTTATCCAGCGCAGACCACTTGCCTTTTTCCGGTCCGTGATGGCCAAGCACGGTTACGAATGTAGCCTGCGCGCCGTCTGCGGTCGTACCGTCGAACAGCAAAGGCGAGATAAACCTCTTGCCTTCTCGCCCAGCGGCGAGCAGCGCTTCGGTATGCTGCATGGGAAACAGCGTGCCGGGCGGCATCTTCATCTCGGTATGGGCGGGGGTGGTGTATTTTATTACGCCGCTATCATCGGGCCCAGTATGAGTGGCAATTCCGGCATCATCGATCTTCACCTTACCGTCATTATCGCTCTCGCTTAGCGAAAAACTCAGTGTTTTGCCGTCCTTGCTTTCCCAGGTCACATAGTCGCTTACCGATTTGGTAAGCGAGCCATCCACATTGCGCACGATCAGCGTCATATGCTGATTGGTGGCCCATCCGGTGCAGCCATCCACCACGTTGAAGCTCATCTGTCCGGTGGCACCTGTAATGCCGTGCGTGCGCAGCTTCGAGAGCACGAGGGTATAAACCGCGTGCTGGCCGGTAAGCTGGCTGGCAAGGTTAGTATTGGCCAGGGCAGGCAAAGGTGCCAGCGCCGCCAGCAAAGCAAATATGGAAAGCTTCATGGCATGCATGTATGCCCTGCCCAACAGTGCCGTCAAACCAAGCTTGTCTGCCAGAGCCACCAGGTCAGTTTGGGGTTTTCCATACAAGCCCGGCGCCAACCCCCAACAGGAACATAAACAGAGCTGGCACAGCAATTGAACCAATCAAATACTTCACGCCCAACGGAGTGAGGGTGGTTGGTGGCCACAACAGCAGATTATCCATAATGCTTAACACAATCCCCAATGCAGCACCAATAAAAGCGCAGTTCCTGCCCCATCTTAAAGCCTTCTTCATCCGAGGAGCCCCCTGGTTACGATTTTTTGCTGTTTTGCTTATCGGGTGTGCCAATCGTCAAGCCCGCCTCCGGCCCCTTCTCTTTGCTGTGTCGTACCCGCCGCCGCCGGGCCCCATGGGTACCGGGCCTTTTGGCTTGGGATGGGCGCGGCCGGTTGCAGGCGGCGGCTCCAACCCCAGTTGTAGCGCTTCCAACCGCTTAAGCTCATCGCGCAGCCGGGCGGCTTCCTCGAATTCCAGATCCGCTGCTGCGGCGCGCATGCGGGTTTCCAGTGCCGCGATGCTGGCACCAATATCCATGCCCACGAACTCGCCCATGCTGGTATCCTTTACCGGCGCCACGGTCACATAATCCTGCTCGAACACCGAATGGATCACCTCACTAATATTTTTACGCACGCTTTGCGGAGTTATGCCATGCTCCTCGTTCCAGGCCACCTGCTTGGCGCGGCGACGTTCGGTTTCGCCAATGGCCTGCTTCAAGCTTCTGGTCATCGTGTCGGCATAAAGAATCACTCGGCCATCCACATTGCGCGCCGCACGACCTATGGTCTGGATGAGCGAAGTGACGGAACGCAAGAAGCCTTCTTTGTCTGCATCCAGAATGGCGACGAGCATGCATTCGGGAATATCCAGCCCCTCGCGCAACAGATTAATGCCGACGAGAACATCGTAAGCACCAAGCCGAAGATCGCGGATGATCTCGACCCTCTCCAGCGTGTCCACATCCGAATGTAGGTAGCGCACACGGATACCTTGTTCAGTGAGGTACTCGGTAAGATCCTCCGCCATGCGCTTGGTGAGAGTGGTCACGAGCACGCGCCCGCCGCGCTTCGTCACCAGTCTGATCTCTCCCAGCAGGTCATCCACCTGATGTTCGACGGGTCGGACTTCGGTAACAGGATCAACAAGCCCTGTGGGGCGGATCACCTGCTCGGCGAAGACGCCCGCGGTGCGCTCCATCTCCCAGGGACCGGGAGTGGCCGAAACAAAGATGCTTTGCGGGCGAAAGCTCTCCCATTCCTCAAATCTTAGCGGCCGGTTATCGACGCAGCTCGGCAACCGGAAACCATATTCCGCGAGGATGGATTTTCGTGCAAAGTCCCCTTTGAACATCCCGCCGATCTGCGGCACCGTCACATGGCTCTCATCCACGAACAGCAAGGCGTTTTTAGGCAAATATTCAAACAATGTGGGCGGCGGCTCGCCCGCGTTCCGACCGGAGAGATAGCGGGAATAATTCTCGATGCCTTTACAGACGCCAGTAGTTTCCATCATCTCGATGTCAAAGGTCGTGCGTTGCAGTAGCCGCTCGGCCTCCAGCAGCTTGCCTGCAGCGGTCAACTCATTCAGGCGCTGTTTCAGCTCAACCTTGATGCATGAAATGGCCTGGGTCAGCGTCGGGCGCGGGGTAACGTAGTGGGAATTGGCATAAACCGAGATATCATTCAGCACCGCGCTATGCTCACCGGTCAGCGGATCAAACTCAGAAATTTTCTCGATCTCGTCTCCAAATAATGATACTCGCCATGCACGGTCCTCATATTGAGAGGGGAAAATGTCCACGATCTCGCCGCGCAGGCGAAAGCAGCCGCGGGTAAAAGCCATGTCATTGCGGCGGTATTGCAGCTCCACCAGCGCCTTCACCAGTTCGTCACGTTCAATTCGCCCGCCGGTTTCTAGTCGCACCACCATCTTGGAATAGGTCTCAACCGATCCGATACCGTAAATACAGGAGACGGAAGCAACGATGACCACATCGCCGCGCTCCAGCAGTGCTTGTGTGGCCGCGTGGCGCATGCGGTCGATGGTTTCGTTAATGGCGCTGTCTTTTTCGATGTAAGTATCCGAGCGCGGCACATAGGCTTCTGGCTGATAGTAGTCGTAGTACGAGACAAAATATTCCACCGCATTTTCTGGGAAGAAGCTTTTCATCTCAGCATAAAGTTGGGCGGCGAGCGTTTTATTTGGCGCCAACACCAAGGCTGGTCGCTGTGTCGCTTCAATAATCTTGGCCATAGTAAAGGTCTTGCCGGAGCCTGTGACGCCAAGCAGCACCTGGTCGCGCTCCTGCGCTCCGATCCCCTCGACCAGTTGAGCGATGGCCGTCGGCTGGTCCCCGTTGGGCTGATATTCTGAAACCACGCGCAGCGGCTTTTGCAGCTCACGCTGGGGCTGTTTCTCAGGAATAAAAGTAAGCGGCAGCGGCGGCAGCATGGTGGTGGACATACGAGGCAATATGACCCTAGCCGGTACCGGGGGAAAGCCTTACCGTTTCTCGAGCAAGGCCGTCACCTCGTCCATCGCCTCGGAAAAGCGCGCGTTCAGTCGGCCTACCGCCTCGGCACTCGACCTTTGGATCAAATCGCCGAGCTCCGTGGTGTTGGCAACAGCGCTTTCATAGGCCGCCTTCAGCAACTCCGTTTGCCGCGCGATATGGCTGGCAGGCGTCCGGCCGAAGGACAGATCCTTCACAGCACCCGTTAAGCCAGCGGCCACCTCCTGAACGATCTCCATATGCCGACGCACAACAAGTTCCGCCCCTTCCATCGCCGCACGACCGGCTTGCTCCAGGGCCTCCTGATTACGCTTATGCACCGCCAGCAAAGCATCCATGTCAAGCAAAACAAGCCACTTCATATCCTCGAAAAACGCCTTCATGCCAGCATCTGGGAGGGAGGGGCGGACTCCATCGGTCGTCACAGCTTTCTCGGCCATTGCATTTCTCCCGGTCGCGGCAAAGCGTTAAAGAATGGAATCGTCCTTAGTCTGCGACACCGACCCGCCAGGGCTGGGCGGTGAAGCCAAACCGCGCCTTACCAAATCCTCCGCCCTGGCCAGCGCCTTGTCCACTGCCGCCATAGTGGCAGTCAGGTCCGGGCTTTCATCCTGCGCCCAGGCGCGCAAGCCATAAAGCCAAACCCCAAGCAGACCGCGTACCTTCAGCGCCCCGCCAATGCCAGTGGCGTCCACGCCTGCCCCTTCCAGCAGCCAACTCATGGAAACCAAGTTCATCTCCGCAATCGCGAGGGCCAGCGGCGGGCAAAGGGGCAGAGCCCGCATAAGCGCCTTCACCCCAGCGCGCTGACGCTGCAAATAATCGAAACGGCGCAGCAGAATGTCGAACAACTTGTCCCTTACATTGCCACCCTCTGTCACATGACCGAGTGCCGCCGCATCGGCTTGGCGGCCGAATGTTCTCAGAATGATGCCCGTGCAGGGAACCAAGCGCCGCGCCCGGACGAGGTCCAACCCCGCATGACGAGCGGCCGCTGGCGGCGTCACCCGCAGCCACCCCACCTGTGCCCCTAGCGCAAAAGCGGCGTCAACTAGAACGGCCTCAAATTCGTGATCGGTCATGTGCCATGATTTAGGTACATAACACTGGGGTTTCCAGGATAATTAATCAATTGACCGGAACGTTTCGCGGTAGCGTCCGGCCAGCTCCACGTAATGCGGTCCGATAATGTCCCAGCGCGCGCGCTCCTCGTCGCTCATGGTCCTCACTAAGCGCGCGGGCGAGCCGGCCCAAAGCTGCTGCCGACCAATACGCTTGCCCGGCCCCAGCAAGCCGCGCGCACCGAGCAGCCCGCCTTCTTCTACCACGGCACCATCCAGCACCGTTGCTCCCATGCCAATGAAGGCACGGTTTTCGAGTCGGCAGGCATGAATGATGGCGGCATGGCCGATGGTCACATCATCGCCGATGATGGCGGGGCAATCGTCATGGTCCACATGCACCACAGTGCCATCCTGCACGTTGGTGCGCGCGCCCACAACCACTGGGTTGGTATCCCCACGCAAAACGCAGTTGAACCAGATATTCGCACCCGGCCCCACTCGTACGTCACCAACTAGGACCGCCGTGGGTGCCACCCAAGCCGTGGGATCAACCTGGGGCATCAAGCCGCCCAGGGCGTAGAGCAAGCCACCCTGCCGCTGCGCCTCACCCATTTTCTATCCCCAGCATCAACTTGATGTTCTGCACTGCGGCACCCGAAGCGCCCTTGCCGAGATTATCCAACCGCGCAATTAAAACCACCTGGCCCGCCTCCTCGTTGGCCGCCACAAATATCTCCAATTGGTCCGTATCATTCAGCGCCTGTGGATCTAGGTTTGCCCCCCAAATACCACGATGCACCAAAATATTTACCTTTCCTGCATAATAATCGGCATAGGCTTCGGTCAGCTGCACGGCGCTGCACGGCGTGGTAAGCTGCTCTAGATATAGCGGGATGCACACCAGCATGCCTTGCGGAAAGTGTCCGACAGACGGCACAAAGACTGGCGCGCGAGCCAGCCCGCTGTAATGCATGATCTCTGGCAGATGCTTGTGCCTCAGCCCCAGCGCGTAAAGCTCGAAAGCTGGGCCGCCAGTGATCTCATGGTCCGTGATCATTACCTTGCCACCTCCGGAATATCCGGAAACAGCATTGATGCAGAGCGGCGCCTCCGCCGTTAGCAAGCCAAGAGCGGTGAGCGGGCGCAGCAATGCAATGGCGCCGGTAGCGTAGCAGCCGGGGTTAGCGACCCGTTTGGCGCTTGCAATCCTCTCCGCCTGACCGGGCAGGGCCTCAGCAAAACCATACACCCAGCCCTCGGCCACACGGTGGGCGGTGCTAGCGTCTAGAATCCGTGCCCCCGACGGAGCGATGGTAACAGCCTCGCGTGCCGCATCGTCCGGAAGACAGAGCACAGTAAGGTCCGCGCGGCCCATCGCCTCGACCCGGGCTTGCAGGTTCTTGCGGTTAGCCTCGGGCAGGGTGACGAGTGAAAAACCACCGGCAGCCGCAAGCCGCCGGGCAATTCCCAGCCCGGTCGTGCCAACCTGACCGTCAACGAAGATGCGTGAACTCATGGTGCCACTCTTATCATGGCAAGGGCAGCATGCTAGGGCACCGGCAGCGCAAACAGGGAAACCAGATATGTCCGAACAAGCGACCGGCACGCCGCCGCAACCATTGATCCTTAACATTCAATACACCAAAGACCTGTCCTTCGAAGTGCCAGGGGCGCCGGCCATTTTCACGCAACTGCGCACTCAACCGCATGTCAGCCTAAACCTGGACGTGCAGGTGAGCCGCATCGAGGAAGAGCGAACCGTATTCGAGGTAACGCTAGCCATCCGCGCCGAAGGCACCATTGAGCCGTCCAAGGCCAATGGCGGCACACAGGAAAAGCCGCCGGTGGTGTTCATCGCGGACCTGCATTATGCTGGCGTGTTCACGCTAAACGGCGTCCCGGAAAGCCAGCACGAGCCAATCCTGCTCGTGGAATGCCCCCGCCTGCTCTTCCCCTTCGCACGCAACATTCTGGCGGACGTCACGCGCGATGGCGGTTTCCCCCCCGTTATGCTCGGACCGATCGACTTCGTTGGGCTCTGGAATCAACGCCGCGCAGCGGCGAGCGCCACGCCGATGGCCAACGCCTGAACCACTGCCAAAGCCGCATCATAAATGCCGGACGGCATGGGAGAGATCGCTTAACGATTCCTCCCATGCCAAAATTGCCGCTCTCCTGGAATATAACAAAGGCACCTATCACCAGGAGGCATAAATGAAACTGAGCGCGCGCAACCAACTGCAAGGTAAGATTGTCGAAGTCGCGAAGGGCCCAACCACCTCACATGTCCGGGTAGACAACGGCGGCGGCATCATGATCACATCGTCAATCACCAACGTGGCCGTGGATGAGCTGGTACTGAGGGTAGGCGATATAGCCTATGCCGTCATAAAGGCTTCCGGAACTATCTATTTGGCGTAGGTACTAGATAGATTTAGTATCGCATCGATGAGCCGTTCATCCATGTCTCTTCGCGCCTTCAACGAGTTGTTTCCCGACGAGAACGCGGCGCGGCATTGGTTCGAG
>JAKAEC010000015.1 GCA_021818425.1 Pseudomonadota bacterium | reverse complement strand
GTATGCTGCATTGCCGACCGCGCCACAATGATAACACTCGGGTCCATGCGGCCAGCGCGACTTCTCAAACCAAGAACGTGCCGCGTCCTCGTCAGGAAACATCTCATTGAAGGCGCGGAGTGTCATCGTCATGTTTTGTTCTGCAGCTAGCCATCTATTTAGTCAACTTAATAGTTCCGTTCGTGATTACCCGCCACCAAGCGACGGGGGCCCCGAAGCGCTTGGCTAGACTGTCCGCATAGGCCACGCGGAACACGCTGCTATGGATATCGCCAGCTAGCACGATGAGGTCAGGCTGAGGCACGCTTTTCAACAAGGGTCGGGTGTCTAATGGTGACCTACTCAGCAACACCCCGAGTGCTCCGCGCCGCTTGCAGCCTATTTCGATATGCAGATCGCTCATATCGAGTACGCGAGTCATTTCATCGCCCGCAGCCAAGTGATTGCAAACAAAAGGGCGAACAGCAGGGCAATTCCTTGCCAGATTCGGAGGCTGCTGAAGACAAAGCGTTTGCGCGGCGGTAACGCATCCCGACCTTTGCGAAGGCCAAGCTGCAAAGCCAGCGCAAACGCCCCAGCATCGGCGAACCTATCCTCTGGCCGGGCAGCCAACGCCTTGCCCAGCGTCTCACCCAACCACGCGGGCAGGTCCGGCCGCAGGCGGGCCAGAGGCCACGTCTCATGCTGTCCATACGGAAAGGCCCCACCCGAGAACATGCGATAAATGCTCACCGCTAGCGCATAAACCTCGGTGCGTGCATTGGCGGGCGTGCCTTTCAGCAATTCCGGCGCCATGTAGCGGATTGTGCCGCCCGGCCGCGCCGCATTGGCAGCATCGAGTCCTGGCAGATAGGCCAAGCCGAGATCTAGGAGTCTTACGTCGCCGGTCTCGAGCAGCATCACATTGTCCGGCTTCAGGTCGCGGTGTACCACCTCAATGGCGGCCAAGTCCTGCACCGCCTCGCATAACCGAAAAGCGATACCAACACCCTCTGGCAGGCTCATCAGCGGCGCGCGGTTTAGGCGTTTTTCCAGCGTTTCACCATGATAAAGCGGCATCACGAGATAAAGTGATGTACGGCGCTCGTTCGGAATTTCGATATAATGCGCCACATTCTGACTACGCACAGTGGCACCGATCCAGGCTTCTCGCATGAAGCCGGCGGAGAACACTTCATCCTGCAACATTGAGGGCAGCGGGATTTTCAGCGCCACCTCGCGCCCGGCACGCAAATCTCTCGCCGCCACCATCATTGTGTAGCGGCCCCGGAACAGAGTGGCGCCGATCTCAAAACCATCCCATACATCGCCAGCACGCGGGGGCGGGCGGATGGGCAGGTGCGCTAGGGCGGAGCGCACCGTTTCATCAGGCTCAGCCTCGGGCAGATTTTGCAGCGTCAGCGCCATTACCGATTTGTCCGGTCCGGGTAGAGGAGCGAGCGCAGTCAGCACGGCCTGCGCCAAGCCCTGCTCACCCGCCTGCGCCGCGACCGGCACGAGGGCGGCGTAAACGCCCTCCACTACCGTCAGCCCTGCAACGAGCAGATAAATATCGCTGGCCTCGGCTTCCTTCTCCGCCAGGTCCAGCGCGAGGTCCGTCTCGAGCCCCAAAGCGCGGGTGGGTACGAACGCAGCGGTATCTGGCAGGCGGATATGTGGAAAGGTCAGTGGCGTGAGCCCGCCGCCACGCAGCCGGTAGACTTGGCACGCACCGACCTGGACGAGCCCCAGCCGCTGGTCTTGCAACAAGAGCGCCGAAAGCGAGACCGGCGCCCCCCCCTGCTTTTGCCCCGCCAGCCAGCGATTGACCGAAATCAGAGACAGAGTCGCCGCCTTACAGGGGGACAGAGTACGCCGACCGCCGAAATAGCCCTCCGCAAAGCTGTGTGCCGCGCTCTGCACCGCCGCCTGAGCTCCTTGCAGCATCTGCCCACCCTCGGCATGAGCGTGGGCAATGACGGCCAGAACGCCGCGCCCCGGGGCGCCAAAATTTTCCCCCTCGTAAAGCGCGTAGAAATTCCGCGCTACGGCATCCCCACCCTGGTTAGCGAACGTGACCTGGATGGACCATCCCGTCGGTTCAGCCATTCCGGCTTCCAGCGGGCACCCAAAGCACATCGGCGCTGCCATTTCCATTGGCCGCGCGGGCCAGCACGAACAACAGGTCAGACAGGCGGTTTAGATAAATTAACACCAGCCGATTCACCGCCTCATCTGGCGCTTCCAGTAGGTGCACCACCGCGCGCTCCGCCCGCCGCACGACGGTGCGAGCAAAATGCAGCCGCGCTGCCAAGGCATTACCCGTTGGCAGAACGAAGGAGGTGAGCGGCGACAGTCTCGCAGTCAACGCGTCGATTCGTTGCTCCAGCCAGTCGATCTGGGATTGCATGAGCCGCAGCGCGGGGCGGTCACTTTCACGAATTGGCATGCATAAATCGGCGCCTAGATCGAACAAATCGTTCTGGATATGTGCCAAAATCGCGTCAGTCGGGCCATCCGCCCCCAAGCGTGCCAAGCCGATGGCGGCGTTTGCCTCGTCCACCTCACCCAGCGCACTGATCCGCGCGGAAGATTTGGGCACGCGCACTCCGTCGCCCAACGAGGTTTCACCATGATCGCCGCCGCGGGTATAAATTTTGTCGAGTTTAACCATGTCAGAAATGCACCATGTCCGGCCGACATCAGCAAGGGCTTTGAAGGCGGTCTTGGCCGGCAGTTATTCCACCGCTAAGCGCAGCGCCGCCCCTGCCGCCAAAGGGGCCAGGGGTAGGGCCAGACACAAAATGGCACCCAGAAAGGCGAAAGCCGCCAGGGGGTGCGGGGCCATCACGGCATTGGCGCCGAAGATCAGAGCTGGCATCATCAGGGGCAGAGTGATCAGCGCCATCAACACGCCGCCGCGCCGTGCGCCTAGGGTGAGGGCGGCGGTCAGCGTGCCCACCAATGAGAAGATGAGCGTGCCCGGCACCAGCCCGATCAGCAGCAGCGGCACGACGTGGCTTGGCATACGCAACATGATGGCGAGCGGCGCCGCGATGAGAAGCAGCGGTAGGCCGGTGGTGAGCCAGTGCGCACAGGACTTGGCCAGGGCTACCAGATAGGCCGGCAGACCTGAGAGCAACAGCAGATCAAGAGTGCCGTCTTCGAAATCCGCCCCGAACAATTTCTCGAGCGGCAGCAGCGCAGCAAGCAGTGCCGCAACCCACACAACACCGGGTGCCAGCCCCGCGAGAAGTTTGGGGTCTGGACCAGCACCGAAGGCGAACATGGTGCCGCAAATAATGAAGAATACCAGCGCCGCAACGGTGTCAGAACCTTGGCGCGAAGCCAACCGCAACTCGCGCGCAATTAAGGACCTCATAGCGCCAACACCTCCGCTCCAGGCAGATCAAGCGCCATGTGCGTGCTCGTGACGATCATGCCGCCAGCGGCACGGTGCGTCGCGCACACGTCGGCAAAACGGGCAACGGAGGCGGTATCGAGCCCGGTGGTTGGTTCATCTAGCAGCCAGAGCGGCCGATTGGCTGAAACCACCCGTGCCAGGGCTAGGCGCCGCTTCTGCCCCGCCGAGAGAAAACGCGCCGGCAGGTTGGCGAACCGTTCAAGGCCCAGTACCGCCAAGCGCTCGGGGTCAGCAACATGTTCGGACACTGAAAGGCCGGGCTTGATGCCGTCAAGATGGCCCAGCCAAGCGATGCGCGCGGCATGGGCCGGAAAATCGGCCTGCGCCGACGTGCCGTTCCAGGCGATCCGGCCGGTAGCCAGGGGAATCAGCCCTGCCAGGGCGCGCAGCAAGGTGGATTTGCCGGCCCCGTTCTCGCCCCGCAGCACCAGCGCACCGCCCGACTCGACGCGCAGCGCCACGCCCCGCAGCACTAGCCGCTCGCCACGGAATACCGAGATGTCTTCGCCTGTCAGGAGGTTTGCCACCACACGCCTTTTGCACCGCCGCATGCGAAACTGGCGGCGTACTGGCGCGGTGTACTGGCAAGCTAGCGCGCAGGCAACAAGGCGGCTGAAGAAAAAGAATTTATCTGCGGCCTTGATCCATGTCTTTTCTTGGTACGGCATGAGGGGTTAAGAAGCCGCCCGTTCAGGGGATGTAATCGCGCATCCCCTAGGGGGGGTGGGTATGTTAAGTCTTTTGCGGTTCAAGGCATTCACAAACTACACACTGGCATTGGGCGCACTGGCCTTGCTGCTGGGTGGCGCCGTTTTTGTGCGCGACGCAGCCGCCAATGACGATGCCGCCAACTACCCAGCCGCCTCACTGACAGCCCCAACCGGCAGTGCTGCACTGATCGCCCGGGGCAAATATCTGGTGACGGCGGCCGATTGCGAGCCCTGCCACACCGGCCCAAACCACGCACCCTTCACCGGCGGGCTGGTGATGAAGACTCCCTATGGCGGACTTGCCTCGCCAAACATCACCCCAGACCCCACCACGGGCATTGGCAACTGGACCAACAAACAATTTTACGACGCCCTTCACTATGGCATCGCTCCAGGCCGTGACTGGCTGGTGTTCCCGCGCTTCCTCTACCCCGCCATGCCTTATACATCCTACACCAAGCTGTCTTATGCCGACACGATGGCCATCAAAGCGTACCTCGACAGCCTGAAGCCCGTGCGGGTAAAGCCGACACCGTCTTCGATGATGTTCCCGTTCAACCAGCGCCCGGTGCTGCTGGGCTGGCGGCTACTGTTTTTCCGCGCCGGACCGATGCATATGAACCCCGCCTGGAATGAGCAGATGAAAAACGGCGCCTATCTGACAGAAGCGCTCGGCCATTGTCAGGAATGCCACACGCCGCGCAACTTCCTCTCGGCCATGATCCCTAGCAAGGCATTCGCCGGCGCGCCCATCGACGCATTTTACGCGCCTAATATCTCCTCCGATAAAGCCCAAGGCGTGGGAGGCTGGAGCCGAGCCGACTTGGTCGCTTATTTGCACGATGGGGGCAACCTGGTGAAAGGTTCGCCCTATGCCGCGATGGGGGAGATGACCCGCCATTCGACCAGTCAACTTCCTATCTCTGACGATCAAGATATCGCGCTTTACCTGCAAACCGCCACCGCCCCCCAGCGGGTAACGCCACCCGCCGCGGTGAGCGACGCGGCCGCCTCGGCCGCGCGCGGCGCCGTACTCTATTCCAATAATTGCGCGGCCTGCCATGGCACGCAGGGGGGTGGCATGGCGCCTAAGATGGTGCCCAACCTAGCCGGCAACGACTCGGTCACGGCCGCCTACCCCTACAATGTTATCGGCGCGGTGCTGAGTGGACTTGACGCATGGACCGACGTTCCGATGCCAAGCTTCGCAACACAGCTCTCAGATCAGAACATTGCCGATATCGCCAATTATGTGCGCACCAGTTGGGGCAACAAGGGCGTGCCGAATGCCACCCCCGGTATGGTGGCGGCCTTGCGCAAGCGCGCAGGGGTGGCAGAAAAGGCCAAATAAGCAGCTCTCAGGCCCGCCAAAGGAACACTCCTGGCATACGCCGGGGGTGTTTTTTGGTGCACTACCTTACCCCTGGCAACGACGAAATGATGTCCGTTGCCCAAGAAAGAAGCGCAAACAAATATCGCCTTGTTGTTGATATTTTCTTAATCTTTTCAAACCGCCCGGCTTGATTCAAGTCAATGCCTCACGACGAATCCTCGTTTAAGACAAGCAAACTCGAAATATGATCGTTGACGTCATTGTCCACGAGTTAATTTCGAATAATTAACAAGGAGGCTTGTCGTGAGTTCTCGTGCATCCCGCTACATAGCGGCTGCCTTGCCTTTGCTCGCCAGCATTATTGCCGCACCTAGGGCCGAGGCCATTCCCGCTTTCGCGGCCCAGACAGGTGAGCCCTGTTCGGCTTGTCATATCGGCTTTCCGCAGCTTACCGCCTATGGACGATTGTTCAAGCTTGAAGGCTACGTAGCGGGCGGCAGCACGCCGACGCTCAAGAATTTCGCTGCCATGACGCAGGCTGGATTTACCTACCTAAATCAGAACGTGCCCGGCGGGTTGGCTCCTGATTTCCCCTCTAATGACGCGTTTTCGGTGCAGCAAACCAGCCTGTTCTATGGTGGCGCACTCTATGCCCCAATCGGCCTTGGCGCGTTCGTACAAGGTACATTCGATGGGGTTGCCCACCAATTCCACTGGGACAATGTCGACATTCGTATCGCGCGCCCGCTCGATCTTGGCAGCATACCGACATTTGTCGGCCTAACCTTCAACAATAACCCGGGCGTGACCGACTTGTGGAACACGCCACCGGCCTGGGGGTATCCGTTTATCCCCGATGAGTTGGGGCTAGGCAGCACCGCAGGCACGCAGATTAGTGGACTTGGCCAAGCGGTATATGGTTTGGGCGCTTATGGCGCGCTCAACATCACGCCTTCGGATCTGCTCTACACCGAGGCCGATTTCTACACCCAGTTGCCCAACCACACGGCCCAAATGCTGGGGGTCGGGCCGGAAGTTGGAATCTCCGGGGTAATTCCCTACTGGCGTATTGCTTATCAGCATAGCTGGGGGGCAAGCTCCTTTGAGGTCGGTGCGCTGGGGTTAATCGACAACCCCTACCCGTCTGGCTACAAGAGCGGTCCGACAGACCAGATGGTCGATACCGGGGCCGACGCACAGTTCCAGTGGATTACCATTACCCACGCACTGTCATTGCAGGCGCTCTATATGCATGAAAGTCAGCATTGGGATGCCAGCTATCCTTTAGGTCTGACCTCGAACCCAACCGACAAGCTGAACCAGGTGACGCTGACCGCCTCGTACCTCTACTTGCAAAAGGTTGGCATTACCGAAACGTATAATGGCATCTGGGGTAATGCCGATCCGGCAATCTACTCGGCAGCGCCGATCTCGGGCAATGCCAATGGCAAACCCAACACCACCAGCTTTACCACCGAGCTGGACTATTACCCTTGGAACAATGGTGGTCCCTCGTTCATGCCCTGGATGAATGCCAAGCTCTTTGTGGAAGACACGTTCTATCCCGTGTTCAACGGCCTGTCGCACAACTATGATGGCTCCGGCCGCAATGCGAGCGACAACGACGTTATCTTCACCGGCATTTGGCTTGCCCTTTAACTTTTGTAAGGAATGACCATGAAACTTCGTTTACCTATTCTCGCAATTCTGCTGGCGGGCGCAGCCGGCATGAGCGCCGCTGAGGCGGCCGGTTCCGTCAGTGCTGGGAAGAGTATTTATGCCAGCCAGTGTGCGTTGTGCCATTCCAACCAGCCGGGCGGCGTTGGCATTGGGCCGAGCCTAGCGGGCGTCTATGGCAGGCCGGCAGCCGCGCAAAGCAATTACGATTACTCTCCGGCGATGAAAAACGCCCACCTGACCTGGGACGCAGCCACGCTAGATAAATTCCTAACCTCGCCACAGGCCACCGTACCGGGCACAAAAATGCCCTTCGCCGGGATTGAGGATGCCGGCAAGCGCGCTGACGTAATCGCCTATCTTGCCTCCATCGCCGGCAAGTAAGGGGTGCCCCCGCCACCCGCACTAAAGCGGGTGGCGGAACTTGCTGTGCTTGCGGGTACTTTGATTTCCCAAGGGCTGGAGGCTATAGAGAACGCATGCAGTCCAAGCAAGATGCCGGCAAGCTTCCGGCAAGGATGGAGCTTGGCCGCCGCCGACAAAGCGGTTGGCTACATTATTTTGCAAATCCTGGTAGGTTTGTCCGTTTTGCGCGGCCCGTTCTACCCTGGTTGGCAGCAGTATCTGCGCTGCTAACAGTGACCGGCATGGTCTGGGGTTACGTGTTCGCACCGGCCGATTTTCAGCAGGGTAATGCCGCCCGCATTATGTATGTGCATGTTCCCGCCGCATGGGTGTCAATGTCTGGCTACGCGACGCTGGCGCTGTGCTCGTTCTTTTCGCTGGTCTGGCGCCATCCACTGGCAGATATCGCGGCGGAAGAAATCGGCCCGGTGGGGGCGGGGTTTACGTTTGTTTGCCTGGTGTCCGGCGCTCTCTGGGGACGGCCGACCTGGGGCACTTACTGGGTGTGGGATGCACGGCTGACTTCGGTGCTAATTCTGTTTTTCCTCTACCTCGGCCATATCGCGCTGGTACGCGGCTTTGAAAGCCGCGAGCGCGGCTATCGCGCGGGGGCGATTCTGGCGCTGGCAGGAGTGGTCAACCTGCCTATCATCGTGTTCTCGGTACAATGGTGGAACACGCTGCACCAGGGCAACTCGATCTCGTTGTCCGGCTCGTCGATCTATCCGTCGATGCTATACCCATTACTGGTGAGTACGCTTGGTTTCTATCTCAGCTTTGTGTCGCTGGTGCTGGCGCGAATGCTGGCCGCCATCATGGAGCGCAAGACGTCGTCTCTGCTGCTGGCCAATGCGGAGCATGACGCATGATCCAACATCTCGACCCTTGGACCTTCATTAACGGCGCTTATGCCGTTTCGGCACTGTTTCTGGCGGGTGCCAGCCTGCTCGCCTGGCGCCGCTTGCGCCGTGCCTCCGCCCACCTCACCCAAGCCGAAGGTCTGTAATGCTCAAACCAAAAACCCGGCGCCTTTACCTGATCAGCGCTCTGCTGCTCGGCTTCGGCGGCGCCACCGCGTTCATGCTGGTCGGTTTCTCGTCGTCGCTGACGTATTTCCTTTCGCCCCGGCAGGTGGTAGCGCACGCGCCGCCTGTAGGCGAGACATTCCGGCTGGGCGGCATCGTCGAGACTGGCACAATACAAGCCACACAGAGCGGCGAAAGCCTGACTACACGGTTTGATGTCACCGACGGCCAAGCCTCGGTGCCCGTGGTGTATACTGGCATATTACCGGATCTGTTCGGGGCTGGGCAGGGTGTGGTGACAATCGGCGCGATGACGCCCGGCGGCGTGTTCCACGCCAAGGAGGTGCTGGCCAAACACGGCTCGACCTATATGCCCCGCGATGTTGCCGAAGCCTTAAAGAAGGCGGGTAAGTGGAACCCGAAGTTCGGGCCGGCACCCGGCCCTGACGCACTGGGGAGCAGCTCATGATTCCTGAACTTGGGCATTTCGCTCTGGCGCTAGCGGTGGCCCTTGCGGTGACACAAGCGGTCGTGGGGCTGATCGGCCCACTTTTGCGCGACCCGCGCGCTCTGGCTGCCGCGCCGCTACTCGCCGTGAGCCAGTTTGCCGCCGCCGCCTGCGCGTTTGGTGCGCTGGTTTGGGCGGGGGTGGTTTCGGATTTCACGGTTAAGAATATCGCCGATTTTTCCTCTTCCAAGGTGCCACTTTTTTACCGAATCTCGGGGGTGTGGGGAAATCACGACGGCTCGATCTTGCTTTGGTGTCTGATTCTCTCACTGTGCGGGCTAGCGGTTGCAGTGGCCGGCGGCAACCTGCCCGCCAGCCTGCGCGCACGCGTGCTGGGGGTGCTAGGACTGGTCTCGGCGGGCTTCTTGCTGTTCACGCTAACCGTCTCCAACCCATTTACTCGCATCTGGCCGCCACCACAGAACGGGATGGGCATAAACCCGGTGCTGCAAGACCCCGGCCTCGCGTTTCATCCTCCTATGCTCTATATCGGCTATGTCGGCTTCTCGGTAGCATTCGCCTTCGCAATCGCAGCATTGCTAGAAGGCCGAGTGGATGCCGCGTTCGGCCGGTGGGTGCGGCCGTGGGCATTGATTTCCTGGTGTTTTCTCACCGGCGGCATCGCACTCGGCTCCTTGTGGTCTTATTATACGCTGGGTTGGGGCGGGTATTGGTTCTGGGACCCTGTTGAAAACGCTTCGCTGCTGCCCTGGCTCACTGGTACAGCGCTGCTGCACTGCGCCATCGTGGTTGAGAAGCGGGAAGCGTTGAAAGCCTGGACAGTGCTATTTGCGATCGCTACGTTCTCGCTTTCGCTCACCGGCACATTTCTAGTGCGCTCAGGCATTCTCAACTCGGTCCACAGTTTTGCGGCCTCACCCAACCAAGGGCTGTTCATTTTGGCACTGCTTGGCATCACCATTGGCGGGTCGCTACTGCTGTTCGCCATCCGCGCCCCGGTGCTGGCGGCGGCCGGCATTTATGCGCCGCTCTCGCGCGAGAGCGCATTGGTATTAAACAACGTGTTTCTCGGCGCCTGCACCGCCGTAGTGTTCACCGGCACGCTCTACCCTCCTTTGCTGAACGTGTTCACTGGTGTTCAAATCTCGGTCGGCGCGCCATTTTTCAACGAGACAGTCATTCCGCTCTCGGTGCCGATTATTCTAACCATGGGCGCCGGGCCGTTGCTGGCCTGGAAGCGCGCAGCACTAGCGCCCGTATTACGACGCCTAGCCTTGGCAGGCGCGGCGGCGCTTCTGCTGCTGATAGCAATGACCGCGAACACCAACCTGATCACTGCTCTGGGGCTCGCGGGAGGTGCCTGGGTGATAGTCTCGGCCCTGACCGACCTCGCAACACGCGCAGGCATAACGCGCGTGAGCCCGGGCGCGGCTTTTGCCCGGCTGCTCAAGCTGCCCAGGGCACAGGTTGGCGCGGCACTTGGGCATCTTGGCTTTGGCGTTACGGTTCTGGGCATTGCCGGCATGACACTGGCCTCACAAAGCGTGGTAGTGCTTTCGCCGGGCCAATCTGTAAAGGTTGGCGGGTATAATTGGCAACTTGAGAGCATAACCGCCGCACCCGGACCGGATTATACCCAGCATATTGCAACGTTGCATGTTGACGGACTTGTTCTGCATCCCTCGCGACGATTTTTCTCGGCGCAGAAGGTTATCACCTCCGACGCGGCGATCCATACCAACGGCTTTGTCAACCTCTATGCGGTGTTCGCAGGCGAGCCGAACGGCCATGCCGAGTTGCGCCTGGATGTGCACCCGCTGGCTCCAGAAATCTGGCTCGGAGGGCTGATCATGGCGCTGGGCGGATTCTTCTCGCTCTCAGACCGGCGACTGCGGGTGGGTGCACCTGCACGGAGACGCTCTTGATGTCGCCATTGCGCCGCCGTTTATTGTTTGGCGTGCCGCTGGCGGTGGCCGCGGCTGGCGGGGCGGCAATGTATACGCTGCTGGGGCGCATGCGCCGGGGCCAATATAACCCGGAAGCCTTTCCATCGCCACTGCTGGGCAAGCCTGTCCCCGTTTTTTCGCTACCAGGCACAGGCGGGCTGCCTGGATTCGCCAATACTGACCTCGTGAACATGGCAACCCCCGTTCTGGTGAACTGGTTTTCCTCGTGGTGCGCAGTCTGCCCACAGGAGGCTCCGCAGCTTGCCGAGTTGGCCGCCAAGGGAGTGCCGATCTGGGGCATTGATTACGAAGATACCCCAGCAGCCCTGGCGCAATTTCTAAGCCTCTATGGCACCCCCTATACCCGGATAGGCAACGACAAATCGGGCCTGACCGCAGTGAACTGGGGCGTTTACGGCGTGCCCGAAACCTTTCTGATCGACAAGACCGGCATAGTGCGCTGGCATTTCGCAGGCGCACTGACGGACAATCTGGTGCAGAAGCAGATTGAGCCGCTATTGGAGCGTTATGCATGAAGCGCTGGCTGCTGCTGCTAGCCTTGCTGCCAAGCATGGCGCTGGCCCAGGCCATGGTTACACGCGATGGCGTGACCCTGACCCAAGCCCAGGAGACTGAGGCCGAACAAATTGGCGGAAAGCTGCGTTGCCTGGTCTGCCAGGGTGAAAGCCTTGAGGCGTCGGATGCGAAGCTGGCCAAACAGCTGCGAGGGATCATCCGCCAGCAGGTGGTAGCCGGGATACCGCCGCGGCAAATCCAGGCTTATCTGGTACATCGCTATGGTATTTTCATTCTGCTCAAGCCGCCGTTCAGCCCGCTCACTTGGCTTCTTTATGCCATGCCGGCGATAGCGCTTCTGGCTGGAGGAGTGGCGGTTTGGGCGGTCCGACGCGGCGGCGCGCCGCCGCCGCCTTTGACCGATGGTGAACAGGCGAGGCTGAGGGACTTACTTTGACGCTATTTTTGTTACAAGCCGCGCTCGCCGTGGCGCTAACATTGCCGCTGGTGCTGGCACTGCGCCGCCAGCCACGAAATACTGAATTGCGAACGGCGGCGCTGGCGCTTTACCGTGCGCAGTTGGATGAGCTGGCGCGTGATGCCGCCATCGGCCTGCTGCCCGAATTGGAATACCAAGCCGCGCGGCTTGAAATTGAGCATCGGCTGCTCGCCGCCGACCAACTGCACGAGCCCCCCCAGACCGGCAACGCTAAGCCCTTGTTAATTGCCGCCATGCTTTGCCTACCGGTGGCCGCGTTTATGCTGTACCTGCCGGGCAGCGCGCCAAATGTGCCCTCGGAGCCGCATGCCACCTGGATGGCCCGCTACGGGCGGCAATATGCGCTGCTCAACGAGTTGATTACCAAGTTGCGCGCGCACCTTGCGACAGTTGACCCACACTCGGCCAATGCCAGCGAGGGTGAGGCTTATCTAGGCCAAGCTCTAAGCGAGAGGGCCGACGCTATAACCCCTGAAGCACTGCTGCTGTTCAAGGAGTCACTCGCCAGCGCCCCGCCCGGCTCATCGTGGATTGCCATCGACAAGCAATTTCTTGACGAGGCCGGGCAGCGTTAATAACGCCTTCTCCGGCCCCGACGGAAGGCTGCGATAGGCACGCATAGACCGAGGATTGTCGCGGAAATATGGCGCTCCCAATGTCCGCCCGATTCTGAACAAGAAGAAGACCTGCCTTGGGTATAATCGTTGTCCTTGCCGCAGCTCATCCGTTAGATTCGACGGCCAAATTTTGGATATTATATACGGAATCCAAGCTATAAATGGCTGCTCGGATATGGTGTAAAACGCCACTTCCGGCATTAGCATCTCTCTTATCGGCGGCCATGACGCGATCAACCTCAGCGGCAATTCAGAATTTAGATGTTCAGTCCCCGACTTTGATGGTGCGACCTTTCTCACGATCAGAATGACTTCCTACGGTCGCCGCTGTCCCCGACCGCGCCTTGACGACAGCAGAAGTGCCACAGACATAATCAAGGATTTTCAGGCAACCTAGCGCTGGCATCCAATCTTTCCATCTGCAAAAAACGGTCATGGGCCGATCATTAAATGTCTACCAGAACGACGACACACATCCGATTTTCTCGTGTCTTACCAACGTTAACCAAAACGACCTTGTCTTCATCCACGACTGTACGACGTGGTTAGATGGGGCCGTTTTTTGGTTTCACCTAGTCACTGATTGAGCCTATAAGATTATAGAAATTGGATGATGAAGGCACTCGACGGGGACGGTAGCGCGGGCTGGGATCTGCCTCCGACAATAGCGTCCAGTTCTCCAGAATCAGCCCGATCTTGGCAAACACCACGCCCACATCGGCGAATTCACGGGCCAAACGCGCCCTCGGCCCCAGCCCGCGATGCGAAGGCTCGCCCGAGATCAACCGCGCCCCGGCGGAAACCCGTAATGCCCCCATCTGTCCCTGCCCTTGCGGCTGTGCGAGCGGCACCGGTTGGCCAATATGGCAAATGCGCTCCGCGATCTGATGCCACTCCGGCAGCCAGGGAGAAAGATCGGTGTTCAACCAGATATAGACCTGCCTTGCCTCTGCGGGTGTCAGGCACCGGTCTGGCGCGTGCGGAGCACACACCGAAAAGGTAAAAATGGTGGGTAGGCGTTCCCAGTCTTCGTCGGTTGGCATGCGCCAAAGCTGCGGAGCAGGTAGCAAGGTCAGCCCGGGCGTGGCGGAAATGCCGCGTTCGACCGCTGCGGCGAAGCCACGCAAAATCTGGGCACGCCGCGCCGGAGGGACGCGCAGCAGGGCTCGCATTTCGCCAAGGGCGGCATGCCAACGCAGCGCAAGGCCATAATTGCCTCCCGTCGGCAACACCCGCGCCGCCGAGGCATTTGCCGGAAACTCGGAGCGGTTAAAATAAGCCGCCAGCCCTGCCGGCAATGCTCCTGTCCGCAGCCGCGCTGCAACTGAGGCGGGCAGCAATGCCGCCCCAGCGAAAGGCGGGCCGGTGAAGAATTTCGAGCCCGTGACCAGCACCGTGGCACCAAGATCCAGATACCCCCGCACCGAGGCAGGCGAGAGTCGGGTCTGACAGGCGTCCAGCACGATATCGAACGCCTCGCCGTAAAGCCCCCGCAGCCGGGTAAAAAAAGCTGGAGATGGTGCCAGTAGCCCGGTCTTGGATAAATCTAACCCATGCAACACCACGCGTCGCCCCGCCGCCAGCGCTCCGGCCAGCGCGGCTTCAATCTCCGCCTCGATCACACCGGCCGCTCGCACAGCGCCGGAGGCGTCACGCACGGCAATGTTGGTGAGCGCCGTATCCGGGCGGAAGCCCTCGATTGGCGCCTCACAGGTCACGTCATGGCCCAAGGCGGTATCCACCGCGAAATGCAGCCCGCGTGCCGCCATCGGCACGCCACGACCAGTCTCCTCGGGCGCAATGAGGATGTTCTGAATGGGCTTGTCTGTACCGGCGAGATGGGTCAGCGCTAGCGCCAGCAATTCCGTATCAGTGCCGGAGGCCGCGAGCACGATCTCCTCGCCCGGCCGTAGGCCAAAGCCTCTGGCAATGCCGCGGCGTACAGCGGCGATGCAAGTGCCTACCGCTTGGGCGCTCGGCTTACCGCGCAGCAGCGCGGCCGTCACGGCCAGGCGGGCCTTATCGGCCGCGATATAGCCTCGAGCCGATGAAGAAGAAGCGGTGGAGGAAGCGAAGGTGATAGCCCAGGGGCGCGGGCGGTGGCTGCACCCATAACCATTCAAGGCGGTTTTCGGATCGCGGGCAAGGCGGATGTCACCACCTGTTTCCATAAGTGCGTCGGCGGTACCAAGTAGTCCCCAGACCTCGTGCAAACGCTCCGCCGCCCCGGCATCCAGCCCGAACAGCTCAGCGAGGCGAAGCGGACCGGGGGAAATTTCTGCCGCCATTGGAACCCGCCAGGGCGGCGACGCGGGGTTTGGAGCTGCATCGCCATCATCCATGGCAAAAACGGCTGCAGTACGGGCTGCGGCTGCGCGGGCTAGGCTAGGCTCAACCCCATGCGCCACCAACCAAGCTGCCTCCAGTTCCTGCCGCTGCAACAGGGTACCGGGCGGCGGTGACGCAGACAGATAATTCCGGAACGCGGCGAATTCTGGTGCGAAAGTCAGGCTAGTATCCAAAAACAGCGCCCAATTGTCTGCCGGTAGCTTCGCGGGGTGCATGATGTCTCCGGCTTTGCCCAACCAACCCTTAGCCGATATCCGTGGCGCCGCCAAGCAACCAGTAGAAAATCTAAAAGCGGAGGAGATTTTTGCGTTTTGCCCTCCTGCAATGTCAAAATAGAGGTTAACATTTTTCGTCACAGTGTTTAAGGACGTCGGGATTTCTTGCGGAGCATCTAACCTTGGCGACGATGTATACCGAGACGGTGAAAACCGTCCGGCACTGGACTGACCGATTGTTCAGCTTCACCACCACGCGCAATCCCGGTTTGCGCTTCATCAATGGGCAATTTGTAATGATCGGCCTGCCGGTGAACGGCCGACCGCTGCTGCGCGCCTATTCGCTGTGCAGCGCCAACTATGAAGACCAACTTGAGTTCTTCTCGATCAAGGTGCCGAACGGGCCACTTACCCAACATTTGCAAAAGCTTCAGCCGGGCGATGAAATCATCATTGGCGGCAAACCCACTGGCACGCTGATCCAGGACAATCTTGCGCCTGGCAAATATCTGCTCATGCTCTCGACTGGCACGGGGCTGGCGCCGTTCGCTAGCATCATCAAAGACCCCGACGCCTATGAACGCTACGAGAAGATCATCTTGGTGCATGGCTGCCGCCATGTGGCCGAGCTTGCCTACGGCGAAAAGATCGTAGCTGAACTGATGCAAGACGAAATCTTCGCAGAGATGGCGCAGGAGAAGTTGCTTTACTATCCCACAGTGACGCGCGAGCCCTTCCGCAATACCGGTCGGATTTCGGCCCTTCTGGAGCATGGCAAGCTGGAAGTCGATCTCGGCCTGCCGCGCCTGAATAAGGATGACTACCGCGTGATGCTCTGCGGCAGCCCACAAATGCTGGCCGACCTGCAGACCATGCTGGACGCACGGGGCTTCTCCGAAGGCAACCACTCCGAGCCGGGAGAATATGTGATCGAAAAGGCATTCGTCGAGAAGTAGGCTTTACGGCGAGCCGCTGCTGATATCTGATGTAATTAGATAAAAGCGCTTCGCAATTTTATCTAATCGCTCAATCGCACTCTACGAGCGCGATCCAGTTGGGCGAAGCGTGGTGCGGGCTGGCGTCGCCCGTCACCCACACGCCAGCACCGTGACCTAAAGCTGCACAAGCAATGTTGTCATTTTTCTACAATCTGGGCAGCCGTTGCTGCCCGGCATGAATTCTTAGAGCCGGCGTGCGTTTTTTGATCCTGCCGCCCTATAGCTCTAACTCCAAACCCATCGAAATCGTATTCCTCAAGCTCAAAGCCTTGCTGCGAGAAGCCGCGCTACAAACCATTGAAACAATCTGGAACAACATCACACTCGCGTCGATCATTTCGCGCCAGAGAACTGCGCCAATTTCTTCCGACACGCAGGGCACAATAGCAGACCAATCGATTCACAAATGTCTCTAGCTGCATCCCTCGCCTACTGGCTAGGCTTGGTGCAACTGGCAAGGTTGGCCTGCGGGTTGTAAAGCATGATAATGATGCGCGAGCCTGCCGCTTGCACTAGGCTTGGCGCGCCCAGCACGTGGAGCGGCGCGAAGAATCGCTTTGGCGTACTGGTGTTCTGACCGGCATGGCCATAGACGGCCCAAATACGTTTGCACTGGCTGAAAGCCAGTTCCGCCTGCGCCAAATCACCAAGGGAATGGTCTAACACAGCTGGCTGCGCGCCTATTGGCATATAATGCCGCAAAATCTGCCGCGCCCCCGTGTCGGAGAGATAAACAACATCACCCTTGTTGACCTCGCCGGCTAGCAGCCGCGCTGCGATGTCCCAGCGCGGCTTGGTCTCTACCAGATAATAGGGCAGCAGATTGGCAAGCAACATGGCCGCCACCCCGGCCACAGCAAGGCGGATAAAAAGCTGCTGCCGCCCCTCCAGTAGCGTGGCTGCGCCAATTCCGGTCAGTATGGCAAAAGGCGCAGCGCTCCACAGCAAATAACGCGGCAGCAACATTGGGTGCCAAATGGAAAGTGTCAAGAACAAGCAAGGCAGAAACAGAAAGGCAATACCAAGAATGACCAGTATTGACGCCCTGCGGCGCAGCCGCCAGACACCAGCGGCTAGGGCCAGCAGCAGCAACGCGTCGATCAGCCAGATCAGCCCCGGCACATCGTGATGGTTAAGAAGCCGGTAAGAAACCCAGTCTGCCACGTGCATCAAATAAACGGCGCCGAGATTATACCAGATACGCTCCGCATCCAGCTTCGGAATCCAGCCTAGGCTCACGACGACGGTTTGCTTCTCATAATGCAGGAGCAGCGCGTAGAGGGGTACCGAAAGCACGGCCACCACTAGATCGGCCAGCGCGACCTGCCTTAGGAAGCGACCGCGCGCTGGTGCGATAAACACCAGGCAGAGAAAAATGAGATTCGCCGCGATCAGCCAGGGCACGCCATCGCCCAGCACATCCAGCGCCGCCGCCGTGCCCAACACGAAACACAGCCACCCGGTCTTGGCCGCCCCAAACCCCTGCCCCGCCGCCGGCAGGTCTTGCGCCAGCCGGACAACGCCATAGAGCGCTATCAGCACTAACGTCATCACCAGCGTGTAGGACCGCGCTTCCTGCGCGAAGGCGAGCACGGTGGGCGACAGACCTAGAATCAACGCGGCTAGCACCCCTGCCAGCTGCCCGGCGATGCGGCGGGCTATCACGAAAACAAGCGCAACCGCCACCGCGCCGAAAACGGCTGAAGGCAAACGTAACCAGAATTGCGGGTTGCCCAGCGCAACCAACGGTGAAAGCAACAGGAAGAAACTCGGCATATGGTGGTTCTGGAAAGAATCCAGCATCAGCGCGCCCGGCGCCAGCGAGGCACGCTGATAGGTGTATATCTCGTCGAGCCAGAACGGGCGGGCACTGAGATCCACGAGCCGTGGCACCAGCGCCAGAATGAAAACGCCCAATGGCGACGCCCAACTCTTCAGGCACGAAGATGTTGCCAGCCGCCTGGCAATCGAAGATGGTGAAATGTTCACGCGCTAACCTGGATTTGAACCTGCATTTGTATCTCGGGCGCTGGCTCTGGCCGCCAGTCCCGAAAGAAGGCTCGGCCGACGGCACCGGCAAGCTCTTGCAAGTGAATCTGCACGAGATCAAGATACTCATGCAAGCCGGTGGCGAGAATATGGCCAGGTGGCGTCTCCACCAGTAGCTCGCGTAGCGTCTCCGCTCGCTCTGTGGCCTCCGCCACGGCGAAAAGGCCAAAATGTCAGCGAAGATCATCCAGATGCGCTTCGATCCGGCGCACACATAACAGCGTTGAACGCGTGCCAGAGGCATCACGCAGCAGGAAATGCACCACATCCTCGGCCGAGAATTGTGCCCTGGGCATAGCGCTTCAAGGCGTGGTAGCCAGCTACCGCGCAAAATTGCGTTCCACTGCGTCAGCTCGGCCACGCGCTTTTCCTCTTTGCCGCGCGGCGGCAAGGCGGTGTATTTAATATCCAGCATGCGAGTTGCCTGGTCGGCACGCTCGAGGTAGCGACCCAGCTCGTAAAAATGCCAGCCCCGGTCACGGTAGAGCGTGCCCTGGGTGATGCCGGTGTGGGCCTGCGCACCCTCTTTTATTCGCGTGCAAAGACGCGAGAGCGCATCGCCTTCCAAATCCTTTGACGTGATGCGGGAGATGAACCGGTGGAACACGTTAAGCTGCTTCCACATTTCTGTGCTCATCAACGGGCGCAGCGTGCGAGCGTTGGTGCGTGCCCCCTCCAAGCAGGCGAGAATGGAAGTGCTGTTGCCGTTGTCTAGTAGATAGAAGCGCTTCGCATGGATGGCTTCGGCGGAGAAGCCGCGTTCTTGGAAGTTCGCCTCGTCAGCATTGATGCAAATCAGCCCATACCATGCCTCCGTTTCGAAACCGATACTCTCAAGTACTCTGTATCACATCGACGAGTCGCACCATGTTCTCAACGGGCTCCAGATGGCGGGCCAATGCCTTCTTTAGTCAACGTCGGACAGACGGAAAGTCCAATCAGCGGCTGGCTGATCCAGTTATCCGGATTGGCCAAAACGGTCTCGCGCACGTGCTCCAGTTCTGTTAGATGCACGTGGCCCAATTGTGATACCATAGCCGCCGGATTTACCCACGGGCTTGGTCACCAACTTGCCCAGATTTTCCAGTGTAAATAGTAGTCCCTCCGCCTCGCGGCAGATATGGGTCCCCACATTCCGGATCAACGGGTCCCCACCCAGATAATATTCGATGATGCGCGGCATATAGGCATAAACCGCCTTGTCGTCCGCTACACCGGCGCCCACCGCGTTGGCGATCGCGGCATTCCCCTCCTTCCAAACGCGGATGAGCCCAAGTACGCCCAACATCGAATCTGATCGAAATAATTCTTGATCCAAAAAGTCGTCGTTTAAGCAACGATAGATGGTATGCACCGGTTTCAGCCCGGAGGTGGTGCGTATAACCACGCGGTCGTCTTCCACCACGAGATCCGCTCCCACCACCAACGGCACGCCCATCTCGCGCGCCAGGAATACGTGCTTGAAATAGGCAGCGTTATAAATACCCGACGAAAGCAGCACCACTTGCGGGTCGGCATGCATATCGGGCGCCACCTTTGCCATGGCGGCGCGTAGGCGGCGACCGTGATCATCAACGGGCATGAGCTTGATATCAGACACCAAGTCCGGGAAAGCGCGTAGCATCAGGCGTCGGTTCTCAATGACGTAAGAAACCCCGGAGGGAGCGCGGACGTTATCTTCTAGCACGCGGAAACTGCCCTTCTCGTCGCGGCTGATGTCGATGCCGCAGACATGCACATAGCCGCCGTGGGGCACCGTAAAATCCTTCATCTCCGGACGATAATTGGCATTGCCGTAAACCAGCTCGGCCGGGATGACACCGTCTTTCACCACATGGCCCGGCCGGTAGATATCATCCAGGAACAGTTTGAGCGCTCTCAACCGCTGACTGCAGGCGCGCTCCAGCAGGTCCCACTCAGGTGCGGTCAAGACGTGCGGGATACAATCGAATGGCAATATACGGTCGATCTCCGTGGCGTCGGAATAAACCGTGAAGGTCACGCCAAGATCTATGAGATCCGTCTCGGCGGCGGCGACACGGACGCGCAGCGCATCTAATCCGATCACATGGAGCCGCTCGACCAGCCACTGTGGCACTGGGCCTGCGCCGTGGCGGTTAGTGGTCAGTTCGCAAAAAAACGGGCCGGGGTCGTATTCGGGCCACAGATGCAGAAAGATGCCGTTCAAGCCATTACCTCCAGCGCATGCCTGTGAGAAGAGAGATTAACGAAACGGCGACGACATGCGGTTTTTTTGGGTCGCGCCCCCTCTGGTGGTGTAGGAGGCTGGTAATCGGCCTGCCGTAGCGACTGCTGGGTGTTTGGCGGAGTCGGGCCAATTGGCGGCCATCGGGGCGGTTTTTGGGTAGCATTGGTTTGCGAACCTCAAGGCCAACCCAAGGAACTACACCAATGACCGACGACAAGATTGCGCTTTCCAGGTTTTTGGGGAAGTCTTGCAAAGCGAATTTTTTGCGCGAGATGATCGGCTTTGCCGCAGAGTGCTTGATGGCGCTGGCGACCGAGGCGCTGTGCAACGCTGCGCTAGGCGATCGCTCGGCCTACCAGGGCGATATGTCTCGGGCTATCTGCGCACCCTGCCGGCACCAGGGCAAATCAAACGCCGAGGCGCAGACCAGAGCCACGCATGGCTCAGCGCCTGAGCTGGCCCGGAAATGGGCTGGGTAGGTTTCGATCCTACCAATAATTTGCTCGTGTCGGATGAACACATTACCCTCGCCCGGGCGCAAGATTTCGGAGATGTATCGCCGCTGCGCGGCGTCATTTGGGCGGCGGACGTCACACATTAACTGTGGGCGTGGATATGGAACCCGTGCCGACCTAGTCGGCAAAGACATCCGACTGATTTACTTTGCCGGGCTGGCAAACGTCATCGTATTCTAGAAGTAACGACAGTTACCGCGAACGAACATATACCCTGCCAAGCCCAGCACGAGCAGAACGGGAATAATTATGAACGCCGTCCAAATTATCACTGCGCCCACGCAAAGCGCGATGCCAAAAGTGGCAAGACGCAGCAAAATCTGCATCAGGGAAGGTTTGAGCGGCTTGAGGAAGCGCCCGTCGGGCGTCATCTCGAGCACCGGGCCGTTTTGTTTTGCCATAAACGGAATCTAGGACAGCCGGGCCGCCTCTTCAATCTTAATTGGCAAGCAAAAGATAGCGGGCAGCCCCACATTCGCTTAAATACCCACCATGCAGGATGATGATCTGTTCGGCCCGCCCATTGCTGCCATACCACCCACCAGCGTCCAACCATTGGCCGAAAGGCTGCGACCGAGAGCATTGAACGAGGTGGTGGGCCAGGAGCATTTGCTAGGACCGGGGGGCAGCCTGACGGGTATGCTTAGGCGCGGCTCCATGACCTCGCTAATCTTATGGGGGCCACCGGGGGTGGGCAAAACCACCATCGCCAGGCTACTGGCGGACGCCGCGGGGCTGCAGTTCCAGCAGATTTCCGCCGTGTTCTCCGGCGTGTCAGACCTCAAGAAAGCGTTCGACGACGCCGCCCGCCTGCACCGCGTGGGCAAGGCCACGCTGTTGTTCGTAGACGAGATCCACCGCTTTAACCGCGCCCAGCAAGATGCGTTTCTACCGGTGGTGGAGGCGGGCATAATTACGTTAATTGGCGCCACCACGGAGAACCCAAGCTTTGCACTGAACGCGGCGTTGCTCTCTCGCGCCCAGGTGCTCGTGCTGCGACGGCTGGAGGATACGGCGATGACGCTGCTGCTCAGCAGGGCTGAAGCCGAAACCGGTGAAAAACTGCCGCTAACAGCAGGTGCTCTCGCCAGCCTGCGCGCCATGGCGGACGGCGACGGGCGGGCCCTCCTGAACATGGCCGAACAACTTTTCGCCTTGCCACCGGAGCCATTGCTGGACGAAACGGCGCTTGGACAAATGCTCTCCCGCCGTGCGGCTTTGTATGACCGAGATCGGGAAGAACATTACAACCTGATCTCCGCCCTGCATAAATCCATGCGAGGCTCGGATCCAGATGCAGCTTTGTATTGGCTGGCGCGCATGTTCACGGGCGGAGAGGACCCGCGCTACATCGCCCGCCGAATTACGCGCTTTGCCTCGGAAGACATTGGTCTCGCAGACCCGCAAGCCCTGCCACAAGCCCTGGCGGCGTGGGAGGCTTATGAGCGCCTCGGCTCGCCGGAGGGAGAGGTCTGCATTGCCCAGGCAGTGGTGTATCTCGCCACAGCGCCGAAATCCAATGCGGTATATAAAGCCATTGGGGCGGCCAATCGCGCGGCGAGGGAGACCGGCAGCCTAATGCCGCCGATGAATATCTTGAACGCGCCCACCAAGTTGATGAAAAATCTCGGCTACGGAAAGGATTACCAATACGACCATGGCACCGAGGAGGGGTTTTCCGGCGACAATTACTTCCCCGAGGGCGTGAGACGGCCAAATTTTTACCGACCGGTGGAACGCGGCTTCGAACGCGAGATTATGAAGCGCCTCGCCTACTGGACAAAATTGCGCGAAGAGAGGCAATGACCGAATACCAAGTACCCGAAGCCGGCACCGAAATGCGGCTGGACCGTTATCTGCGCCGCGAAGTGCCGGGCCTAACCCAGGGCGTGCTGCAAAAATTACTGCGCACCGGCAAGATCCGCCTAAACGGCAGCCGCGCCGAGGCTAATGCGCGCCTCGCTGCGGGCGATGTGGTGACCGTGCCTGAGATTGCGCCCGCCGCCGAAACGCCAAAGCAGCGCCACGTAGTTAAAATGGACGAGGCCCGCGCCAAAATGCTGGCGCGCATGGTGCTCTATAGCGATACCTCGGTGATTGTGCTGAACAAGCCAGCCGGGCTACCGGTACAGGGTGGCTCTGGTATTGCCGTGCATGTGGACGGTATGCTGGATGCGCTGCAAAACGGCGCGGCGGAACGCCCGAAGCTGACCCACCGACTGGATCGCGACACCTCCGGGCTTCTGGTTATCGCCCGCTCCGGTCGGGCGGCGCGCATGCTTGCCGCTGCTTTCCGGGGGCGCGATGTGGAAAAAACCTATTGGGCACTGCTCGCCGGACTGCCCGAGTCGCTGGAAGGGCGGATCGACCTGCCGCTGAAGCGACGTGATCTTGGCCAGACCTCACGCGCCGAACCAGCCAGCCGCAAAGACAATGAGGCGCAAAGCGCGGTGACCGATTACCGGGTACTGGATAAGGCCGGACGCAAATTCTGCCTAGCCGAGTTAAATCCGCATACTGGGCGCATGCACCAGCTCCGAGCGCATTGCCTAGCGCTGGGCACGCCCATTCTGGGCGATGAAGTCTATGGCGGCATCTTCTCCGAACATTTCGCTCAGCAGTTGCATCTGCACGCGCGCCGCCTCAGCTTTCCCCATCCCGACGGTGGCAGCTTGACCGTAGAGGCACCTTTGCCAAAACATATGCTGGATGGGCTGAATTATCTGGGCTTTCCTACACCGGAGGCGGCAAAGCCCAAACGCCAGGGGCAATGAGCCGTGCCTAAATCTGGTTGGCCCAGCGCAACGCATCAACCTGCATCCGGTTGAATGCGGCCGTATCGCAAATTGCCAACTGCTCAAGTTTTTCCTGAAAGGTTTGGATGTCGTCGAGCGTGTCAGCATGTTCAGCACTCTCCACCAGGCTCAGCAGCTCACCCAGCTTTCCTTCACGGCGCAGCAGAGCGGCAGCAATCACCTCATCGAGGTCGAGGATTCTCACAATGTCTTCCGGGGTGATCTCGAACAAAACCCCCGCAAGGCTGAGCATACCCAACATGAAGCCATAAGGTTTCAATGCGCTCTGCTGGTCGGTTTCTAGCAACTCCTCGATCAGTCGGCCGCGGATGACAGCGGTTTGCACCATTGGGTCGGCGTTCGAGGAGCCGTTCCCATCGCGCATAAAGACCATGATCTGCACGAGGCGGCTAAGCTGCAGTCGTCCCAGCAGTAGAATCGCCTGCCTAGGTGTCTTAATCTTCTCCAGCTTGAAATAGGAGGAGGAATTCGCAAGCCGCATCATCCTCACCATAAATTCAGGCACTTTTTTGATCTCATCCTCTATTTGCTCGAGCTCGGCATCGGAAACGATGAGCTTGAGCAATTTCAGCAGTTGCATCACGGAAGGTGTAATGCTGCGGCCCTTCACCATATTGGGGCGAGCGAAGTAATAGCCCTGAAACAACGTAAAGCCGTTATCCTGCGCGGCTTGGAACTGCGCCTTACTGTCGATTTTCTCGGCCAGCAGAGTTTTGCCATGCTCTCGCACACGCTGCGCGATGGCACCGATGGCCTCAGGGTTCGCGCCCAGCATGTCAACCTTCACAATATCCACTACTGGCAAAATCTGATGCAGTTCCTTGTCGTCCTCCATCACATCGTCGATCGCGAAACGGAACCCCTTCTGGCGCAGCGCCTGGCAGCGGCCGACCACCGCCTCCGTCCGGGGCACAGTTTCGAGCAATTCCAGAACCACATTGCTCGGCGGCAGAATTTCCAGCACGTCGTGCAAAAGTAAATCAGCCGAGATATTAATGAAGGCGGTTTTGCCGTTGAGCGCCGTATCCACTCCGAGATCAAGGAAGGCGTGCTGGATCACCGCAATGCTGGCGGCCATGTCGTCGGTGATCACCGCACGGTTTTCTTCACTGTTACGAAACAGCAGTTCATACGCAATCAGTGCCTGACTCTGGTTCAGAATCGGCTGCCGGGCAAGGAAATAGCTACGCCCCCTCATTAGGTCGTACCAACCAGGCCGTACACCAGCCATGGGACATAGCCAACGTATCCGGCCATTCTATTCCTATATCGTAAGATATTTTGCGTCGCAGTCACCGGATCGCCCTCAGCCACGCTGGCTAACACTATTATCAACATTATTATTATGCCATTGCAACCTTACAACTGGTTAAGTTTGGTCAGGGTAGAAATTTAGACGAAACCCTGCCACATCTAGGGCCATGCGCCGGAGGATAAAGCTTTTCCTGTACCTGTGCGTTGCCTTTAGCAGCGCCACGGCATGGGGCGCAGACCCAGTGGCGTACAAGGTAAACTTCACACCGTCTGGCGATGGCGGATTAGACAGGCTGCTGAAACAGACCTCATCGCTCGTCTCGCTACGCACCCGCCTACCGCCGGCGCCATTCGCGCTTATCGGCCGCGCTCTGGCGGACGAGAAACAGTTCCTCACCGTGCTCCATTCCCTCGGTTACGACGATGGCAGCACCACAATCACCATCGACGGCATGGCACTGAACGACCCCGCGCTGCTCGTACATCTAACACAATTGTCAGATGCAACTCAGGCGCAGGTAGCGATAAAAACGAGGAAGGGTCCGCGCTTTCGTTTAGGCACGGTAAGTATCACCGGCCTGCCGCCAGGATTTGTGGCAAGGATTGGCCTCCGCGCAGGGCAGATAGCCAATGCCGCGCCCATTCTTGCCGCCAGCGCCAAGCTCACGTCATCCCTGCGCAATGCCGGCTATGCCTTCGCGCAAGTTTCCCCACCTTACGCGACAGCCAACCTTGCCAGACGCCAGCTCGACGTGTCGTATACCGTAAAGCCTGGCCCGCATGTGCAGATTGGCCAAATCTCCTTCGCTGGGTTAAACCGCACCGACCCCGCCTTCCTGTGCCGGCATATCAACCTGCGCCCCGGCCAACCGTATTCTGACACTGCATTGCAGGGCGCACGCAATTCCCTGCTGGGGCTGGGCGTCTTCTCGTCAGTTACTCCCGTGCCTGCCTCCTCCGCCAGCAACGGCCAAGTGCCCATCGTGTTCCACGTGACCGAAAAAAAGCGCCACGCGGTCTCACTGTCTGGTGCCTATGCCACAGATACAGGCTTTTCCATCGGCACAAGCTGGGAGGACCGCAACGCGTTCCGCCGAGCGGAGACGCTTACGCTTTCGGTTGCTGCGAACGGGCTGGGCGGAACCAGCACTACAGCACCCGGCTACGACCTAAAAGGCGTGTTCACCAAGCCCGATTACAACACCCGCGAACAAATGCTCAGCCTATCAGTCGAGGGGCTGCGGCAAGCGCTAACCGCTTATGACCGCACCGGTATCATCCTTGGCGCGTCTCTCTCCCGCCCCATCACCCAAGCCACCAATCTTACCTACGGTCCCCGCTTCACCAGTGAGCGCGTATACCAGGAAGGCGTAACTCGCTCCTATCTGCTGCTGCAGTTTCCAGTGAGCTTCACATGGGATACCGCCAACAGCCCGCTGGAGCCCACGCGCGGCCATCGCCTAGCGCTAACCATCACCCCGTCGTACCCAATGGTTGGCGCAAGGCATAGCCCGTTCGTGATCCTGCTCGGCACTGGTTCGATCTATATACCAGTCGAGCCAAAAGCCTGGGGCGTGGTTGCAGTGCATGGGGTGATCGGCAGCATCCAGGGCACCAGCCAGTTTGGTGTGCCGCCAGACCAGCGCTTTTACGCGGGCGGCTCTGGCACAGTGCGCGGCTATACCTACCAGACAATTGGCCCGTTATTCTCAGACGGCAAACCCGAAGGTGGCCTTGCCATGGACGCCATCGAATTCGAATTCCGCCAGCATGTCACAAAAGCCATCGGCGTGGTGCCGTTCATCGATGCGGGGCAGGCAAGCGCCGGTTCTGCGCCGTTCAAGGGTACGATCCGGGTCGGAACCGGACTTGGCTTACGTTATTATACCTCCATCGGCCCCATCCGGGTGGATTTTGCCGTACCGCTGAACCGTACCCCCGGCAGCGGTAGCTTTGCGCTCTATGTCGGGCTGGGGGAGGCGTTCTGAGCCATGCGATTGCTAAAGCGCATAGTGCTCGCGCTGCTCGCGTTGCTACTGGTGATAATCCTCGGAGTTATCGGCATCGTGGTGGCGCTTAACAGCCAAGCGGGGCGGAATTTCGCCGTTCGTGAAATCAACAAATACGGCAAATCGGTAGTCCACATCGCGGGGCTGGGCGGGCATTTCCCGGCAGATATCAAGCTGGCCAGTTTGGAATTGAAGGACAAGAACGGCGTCTGGCTAAACGGACAGGGGGCCACGCTGAAATGGTCGCCCTTGGCGCTGCTACATCGCACTCTTTCGGTCCAGGAATTGACAGCAGCGCGGATCGACATTGCCCGCGCGCCTCTGCCCTTCGCAAAGCGGGACAAAAAGAAAAAGGGCCTACATCTGCCAAATATCCAGATGAACCTGGACAGGCTAAACATCCGCTCACTGAGTATCGCTCCAGGGCTGGCGGGGGAGTACGTCGCGCTTCACGTTACTGGCAGCACGCATATACGCAACATGCGGTATGGCAAAATCGCGCTTCGGGCCACCACGAGCAGCGGAAACGCAGATTACGTCCTTGCCGCAACCCTGAATCCGCGCAACGTGAGCATGACGCTGCATGTGAACGAGCCGGCGGGCGGGTTGATTGGGCATTTCGCAGTGCCGCAAGTGCGTGCACCACTGACCATTGACATGGCGCTGAACGGCCCCAGCGACCGTGCTAAGCTGCAAGCTCATGCGGCGCTGGGTGATGCAAGGCTGAACATTGAAGGCGCCGTAGGGTTGGACCCCTCTGACCCATTCGCGGACGTAACGCTTAGCATCCCCGCACTCGCACCGTTCGGTCGCTTGGCGCGGCAATCCGTGAACGGCGATTCGCAGCTGCATTTGGTAGTGGCGCAATCCACCGGCAAAGCTGGTGCCACGCTCTCGCTACACGGTCATATGCTGCTCAACCAAGCTCCAGCCGGACTGAACAAGCTGCTGGCCGGTCGTACCAACCTCTCGCTGCTGGCCAGCCTGCAGAGCAACAGCATCACCATCAGCCATTTGGCGCTGGCCGCCCCTCAATTTAGCTTGCGCACCCGTGGCACCATTGGCGCGACTAAGCTGAACTTAACTGCCGAGGCGAAGCTCGACAGCATAGCCACCCTGTCTCCCCAGTTGAGCGGCGACATACAGGCACACGGCCGAGCCACCGGAAACCTGCGGAATTTCAATGTGGATGCGGACATTTCAGGCCAAGCGAACGTGCCGCACACATCCTCGGGCACTTTCAACATCGCGCTGCACGCCACACACCTGCCCAAGGCCGCGTACGGTACCCTCACCGGCACCGGCATGCTAGCGGGTTCGCCGCTTACGCTTCACGCCCGCTTCGCCCGCGATGCCGATGGCGCCGCCAGCGTAAAAGTTACTCACGCGAGCTGGAAATCCGTCGCCGCGCGGGCCGATCTGAACCTCGCCGCCGGGACCCGGCTACCCACGGGCACTGCCCATGTCACACTCGGTAACCTGTCTAACTTCAATATCTTCACCGGCGGCCATATGAGCGGCGCCGTCCGAGCGGATTTCGCCTATCAGCAGGACCAATCATTGAAGCTGGGCGTGACGTTGCAGAATGCCCTGGCCGTGCCGGCCTTTGGAGCGGTGAATGGCGAAATAAACGCCGAAGGTCAGCTCGCAGCACTCACTGTACATGCCGACGCCACCGTTGCGCGCCTTGATGCTTACCCTGCAAAACTCAACCTCACAGGCGTTCTTGATGCGCCAGCACAAAGCGCGCATCTCACCGACCTGAACGCGGATTGGCATGGACTAACCTTACGACTAAAAGCGCCGGCTGATATATCGACCAAACCCAGCATCGCGGTGCATCACGTCAACATAGCCCTCGGCCGGGCCAACCTGACGCTGGATGGCACGCTCTCGCCGGATATTAACGCCAAAGCGTCCGTCCGCAATCTTGACCTTTCGATGCTGAAGAAGATCTCATCCAAGCTGCACGCGACGGGAATCGTCAACCTTGACGCCTATATCACCGGTACGCCGAAAACTCCCGCCGGGAGGATCACGCTAGACGGCACGGGGTTGCGCTACATACCCACCGCCGGGCTTCCGGCCGCCTCGGTTTCAGGTACCGCAGTGCTTAAGGGCACCAGCGTCGATGTAAACCTGACCGCCAGCGCCGGGCCAGACGCTCGCATTAGAGCGCACGGCGCAGTGCCGTTCGCGATGACTGGGCCGGTGCGCATGAATGCCGACGCGCAGTTGAATCTAGCCGTGCTGAATCCGCTTCTCGCCAAAAAAATGCATGCAACGGCCACTGGAATGCTCGTGGCCAGCCTGCAACTCGCCGGCACGCCGCAAGCCCCTACTGGGCAAGTAGTACTGAACGGAACCGGCCTGCGAAGCACAACCGGCCCGGCAGCTGCCCTGCCGTCCGCCACCATCGCAGCCAAAGCTAGGTTGAATGGTCGGACCGTGGGACTAAACGCGGCGCTGAATGCCGGACACGATGTACATTTCACCGTAAGCGGCACCACGCCGGTGAATATGACCGAGCCGATGAACCTTAACGTGGCCGGGAAATTTGACTTGAAGCTACTGGACCCGCTGCTGATGGCGGATGGTAATCTCGTGCGCGGTATTATCACCACAAAATTGCATGTAACGGGTACGCCCCGCACCCCGCTTGCCAACGGCGCGCTGCGACTGTCGGGCGGCGCCCTACAGAACATCGCATCCGGGCTGAACATGACGGCGATCAGCGCCAATATTGCGGCCAATGCCAAACTGATTACGCTGCAAAGCTTTAGCGCCAGCGCTGGCAAAGGCACGATCTCCGGCAAAGGCACCGCGAATCTCGGCGACCCCGCGTTTCCGGTGAACATTGCGCTGAACGCCCAAGATGCCACGCCCATCGCCTCCGACCTCGTGACCGAAACGCTGAATGCGGCGCTTCGTATCCAAGGCGACCTCAAAAAACAGGTGACCTTGGGCGGTCAGATCGACATTCTGAAAGCTAACATCAATATTCCGAGATCCCTGCCGCCTTCAGTCGCCGATCTGCGAATTCATGACGCCGGCAAACTGACCACTCCGCGCCAGAGCGCGGCGCCGCCCATGCCGCCGTTGAGGCTAGCGCTACAGGTAAATGCACGAAACCAGATCTTTATCCGCGGCGATGGGCTGTTTGCCGAACTGGGCGGGCATATCGGCGTTAACGGCACCACCAAAAATCCCCAGCCCACCGGGACATTCAACCTGATCCGTGGCAGTTTCTCGCTGGCAGGCAGAACGCTGAAATTCACCTCCGGCAACATCGATTTCAATGGTGGCGGCCTCAATCCGGCACTTGACCTGGAGGCCACCACGACCACCAGCGATAACGGCACCGCCACGCTGGCTGTGGGTGGCACCGCGGCGAAGCCGCAGATCAACCTGAGCAGCTCCCCCCCACTGCCATCGGACGAAGTCCTCTCTCAGTTGCTGTTCGCGCAGAGCACCACCGGCCTATCGCCGTTCCAAGCGGCCTCACTAGCAGCGGCGCTTGCGCAGATTTCTGGCATTGGCGGCGGCATAAATCCGCTCGATTCCGTCCGCAACGCGCTTGGGCTGGACCAGCTTTCGCTCGGCAGCTCGACCAGCGGCTCGCCCTCGGTGCAAGCGGGGCGCTATTTGGCGCCAGGCGTGTATGTAGGCGCTAGCCAAGCTGCCAGCGGCCAGGGTACCTCAGCCAATGTCGAGATCAACCTCTACAAGGGTCTGAAGCTGCAAACCTCCACCGGCACCGACAGCACCGGCCAAAGCAGCAGCGTGGGGCTAAGCTATCAGTTTAATTACTGACGTTCACGCGTGGCCGAAAAGGTAAGTTCGGGGAAGTTTTCCTGCATCCGGTTCAACTCCCAGGAGTTGCGGACGAGATAGACCGGTGCGCCGTCGCGGTCCTCGCTCATGGCACTCTTATTTACCTCGATGAATAATTTTAAGCGCGTGCTATCCTCAGAAAAAACCCAGCGAGCGGTATCGAACGGGGCCGGATCGAAGCCAATCGGCACATTATATTCCTGCTCGATCCGGCTGGAGAGAACATCGAGCTGCAGCATGCCTATCACACCGACGATCCAATCGGCACCGGCCATCGGGCGAAACACCTGGGTAATACCCTCCTCCGCCAAATCCTCCAGCGCCTTGCGCATCTGCTTGGCCTTCATCGGATCCGCAAGGCGGACGCGGCGCAATATTTCAGGTGCAAAATCCGGAATGCCAGTGAAACGCAGCTTTTCACCCTCGGTCAGTGTATCGCCCACCCGCAGCGTGCCATGATTGGGAATGCCGATGATGTCGCCCGGATAAGCCTCCTCCGCCAAAGAACGATCCTGCGCGAAGAAGAAGATCGGCGCCTGAATGGCCATGGACTTTGCAGTGCGCGAATGCGTCAGTTTCATGCCGCGGGTGAAGCGCCCTGAGCAGATGCGGGTGAACGCAATCCGATCGCGGTGCTGCGGGTCCATATTAGCCTGCACCTTGAACACGAAGCCGGTGACCGGCTTTTCGTCAGGTAAGACCTTCCGCATATCGGTAGCGCGCGGCTGTGGAGGGGGTGCGTTGGCAACCAGTCCTTCCAGCAACTCGCGTATGGAGTAGTCCTTCAGCGCCGAACCAAAATAAACTGGCGTCAGGTGCCCCTCCTCGAAGGATTGCGCATCGAAAGCGGGATAGGCGGCGCGGATCAGTTCAACATCTTCATCCAACTGTGCTTGCTGTTCGGCAGGGATTGCGAAACTCTGCTCAGCCGCCTCCTCGCCCGGCTTCTTCGCAGAAACCAGTTGGTCGTTTTGCAGATTGTAGCAACCGCGGAACAGGCCGCCCGAGCCGATGGGCCAAATCATCGGGCAGATATCGAGCGCCAACGTATCGGCAATCTCGTCCAGGAGCGCGAAGGGATTCTGGCTCTCACGGTCGATCTTGTTGATGAAGGTTGTGATGGGGATATTGCGCAAACGGCAAACTTCGAACAACTTCTTAGTTTGCAGCTCGATACCCTTGGCAGCGTCGATCACCATGACGGCGCTATCAACAGCAGTGAGCGTGCGGTAGGTGTCCTCCGAGAAATCCTCGTGGCCGGGTGTATCCAGCAGGTTGAAAACCGCACCACCGAACTCGAAGGTCATCACCGACGAGGTCACCGAAATGCCACGCTGGCGCTCGATCTTCATCCAGTCCGAGCGCGTGTTGCGCCTGTCTTGCCGTGCCTTCACCATGCCCGCCTCACGGATTGCGCCGCCGAACAGCAGCAGCTTTTCTGTCAGCGTCGTCTTACCGGCATCTGGGTGGGAAATGATCGCGAAGGTGCGACGAGGCGAGATGCCTATCGCAGTTTCACTTTTGGGAAGGGGCTGGTCCATCGCGGCGCTCTAGCAAGGTTTCGCGCGGAAACCAACCGGCCAGCCTACCAGGGAACAATCTTGCCTCGGTAATCGAGAAACTCGTGCCCGCCTGCGCCAGCGCGTGCCTCCAGCACGTCGGCCATGCCGCGTGCGCTGGTTTCCACATCCAACGGCGCTTCGGGACCGCCCAGATCCGTGCGCACCCAGCCGGGATGCAAATTCACGATGGTTAGATATTCATGCGCGGCGGCAAAGGAACGGGTTAGACGGTTCAGCATCGCCTTACTGGCGCAGTAGAGTTCGCTTGCGTCGTTGGCGTTCAACTCCAAGCTGCCTAAAGCCGAGGACATGAAAGCAAGCACTCCCGTTTCCGGCCGCAGGCGCGGCGCCAACCGCTCGGCCAGCCGCACAAGACTAACGGCGTTGGTCATGATCACATGGGAAATCTCGTCCACTGTGGTCTCGCCCAGGGCTTTGTCACGTGGGCCGTAGATGCCGGCATTCAGCACCACGAGATCAAAAACTTCGCTCTTTACCCGTGCCAAAAACGCATCTGTCTGAGCAAGGCTGTTGATATCTAGCGTATCCAGCGTTAGCTGCTCGTAATAATCCTCAAGCCCTGCGCCAGCGATAGCCGCGCGCACGGTAGCAGTAACGTGGCAGCCGCGACGCAGAAACTCCCTGGTCAAACCCAACCCCAGCCCGCGCGATGCACCCACCACGAGGATATGCTTCTTGTCCCGCTTTATGCTCATCGCCCCTCCTTCATGCGCTACCCTCAAAAAAGGTCTATCCGACCGCAACACAAGAGCAATGCGCAAATATGATCTTGGCAAACCGAATTTTCCTCGTTCGCGCCAAGCCGTTATGAAGACCTACCTAACCCGGCTTCGCAACGACCTTGCCGCTATTATCGACAAAGTGTGACGTCACGCCGGGACGGATAGGGTGAGCAGGAAAATTCTGACCTGACCTTCCAGCGTCCCATATGATCCTTCCGGCAGGGGTTGTTTTAGGAGACCTGATTACAAATTCTTCAGAGAGACGAGCGCCTTTCATACCCGTCTTGACCTTGTTGCACCCGTGGCCTCGGCTGTACCGTGGTGATGATCGGGTGGGTGCCCACCCGCCGCCGCCCTACCGTGTTGCTGCTGCGCGGATAGCTTACTGCTGCATAGACGGCGTGAGTTTTCGTAGCCACCGCACCAGCCCGTAGGCTGCCCGCCGCGAACCTGGATGGCCTGTCCGCTATTGTTGCTCTGATGAACCCGTCCGATGTACGCTAAAGTGTACTCACCCCGTCCTTCCAAAGGAAGGAAAGTCACAAATATCTCGTTGACCAGGCAGCGGACATTCAAGTCATGCCCGCATTGGTGAGGGATGCACTGGTCGGCTTTACCGTGCTGAAGCCGGGCCAGAACGACGACTTCACATTGCCTGTGTTGTCGCGCTGCTGGTGAGCAATGCCTAGTGAAGCAGGACCCGGACGGAAACCTGCTGACAGCCAAGCTGGACGTCGCAGACGATTGGTGGGTCTGATCAAGGGCGACCCTAGAGGGTTTCCAGATAATCAGCCCTCCATCCGGCACCGTGAATCCCTCGGTTTCGAGACCGAGGGACGGGCATGCGGGTTTATTTCGTAACTGCGCCTATGCAGATAGACTGACCGTGGCAAGGCTGCGCTGATGATCATATAATAAGGTAATTATGAAGGAGGGCGAGATGAGCACTGCGCATTACAAGATCGTTCCGCATGACGGCGGGTTCGCCTACACGCTAAACGGCAGCTTCTCCGAGACCTTTCCTACTCATGACGCTGCACTACGGGCCGCACGTCGCGCTGCGCATGAGCAGCGCGTGCCGGGCGAGACAGGACTAATCCAATATCAAACTGCCGATGGCATATGGCATACCGAAAAAGCTATGGGTATCGACCGCCCCGAGGCCGACGTAGAAGGCTAAGCTCAAGCCGCGTGGCGCGGCGGACGGAATTTCGGTACCATCCCGGGCGCCACGGACGCTGAGGCAAGCCGACAAGAAATAAAATCCGAGGCCGTCCACATCAACAAATAGTTAACTTTCAGGTTGCCGGTCCTCATCCTCCACAACCACACGCCGCGCGCCTGCTTCGCGCGCCAGCTTGCGGTAGCTGCGCAGCGAGAAAGGCAGCATGACGATATAGGCCAGCCCCGCCAGCGCACCGGCAAGATACGGGTCCGCAAAAATAAGTGCTGCGAACACCACCACGCCCAACAGCAAGGGCAAAATTCCGCCTGTAGGGATTTTGAAGTTCTTGAAGCTCCAGACCGGTAGGGTCGAAACGCAGAGCAGTGCCGTGACCACCAGGAAGGTGCCGGTGAAAAGCGGATAGCTTACCAAGTCTTGCACCCACAAAATGTTCTGCTGGCTAGCTTCCAGGCCCACAAACAACGGGAACAGCGCCAACCCCGCCCCGGCAGGCGCTGGCACGCCAGTGAAGAAATTGTAGGCGAAGGCGGCTTTTGGTGCTGAATCCAGCGTCGCGTTGAAACGGGCTAGGCGCAGTGCCATGGCAGATGCGAACATCAGCGGCGGCAGAAACCCGATCGCCCCCCAGGGTTGCAGGGACCACATGTAAAGCAGCAACGCCGGCGCAACACCAAAGCACAGGAAATCCGCAAGGCTATCAAACTCGGCACCAAAGCGCGAGGTCGCCTTCAGTAGGCGGGCCAACCGACCGTCCAGCCCGTCAATTACGCCCGAGACGGAAATTGCCAGCACTGCCGCTCCAAAACGCCCGTCAAGCCCGAGCCGGATAGAGGACAACCCGATGCACAGCCCCAGCAGCGTCATCAGATTGGGCAACATCCGGTTGAAGCTGAGCCCCGAAAAACGCTGCCGCCGGGGCAGGCGGCGCTGCGGCCTCATGGAAACGACGCAGCTTTCAGCGACAGTTCCGCAATCACCGTCTCACCGCCGATCATACGCTGGCCCACCGCCACCAGCGGGGTGCAGCCCTCAGGCAGGTAAAGATCAGTACGCGAGCCGAAGCGGATAATACCGAAGCGTTGCCCGGCCAGCAGCTCTTGGCCTTCCGTCACCTCGCACAATATCCGCCGCGCAATCAGCCCGGCAATCTGCACCACTACCACGTCCTGCCCGGAGGCGGTACGCAGCAACATAGTGTTGCGCTCGTTGTCATCGCTTGCCTTGTCCTCGGCAGCGGAGAGAAACAAGCCCGGATGGTAGGCGATTTTCTGTACCGTACCGGAAATAGGGACACGGTTCACATGCACATCCAGCACAGAAAGAAAGATTGCCACACGGGTGCGCGGCTCTGGCGCCAGCCCCAGCTCGGGTGGCGGAGTCGCCTGCTCGATGCTTACCACGAGTCCATCAGCCGGAGCCAAGAACACATCCGTACGCGGCGGCGGGACGCGCTCCGGGTCGCGGAAAAAATACAGACAAAACAAAGCGAAGATCAGCCCCAGCCAAGTCAGCGGGTACCCGATCAACAGCCCGAGCGCCGCTACCACGATGCCACCGATGATGAAAGGGTACCCGGCCTTGTGCGGTGGGCTCATCACCGATTTTACAGTTTCAGCTATATTCATGCAGCGTCTCGCCTTGTTCAGTTCGCCTGTTTCTTCGGTAGGGTGAAAGCCTGACCGGGGAAGATCAGGTTCGGATTATGGATCTGCCCCGCATTGGCGGAATAGATCAGCGTATACAAGGTACCCTTGCCATAAACGCGACGGGCAATCATCCAGAGATTGTCGCCCGGAGCGATGATGACGTGGCCGTCCTTCAGGGCCTTGGACAGTTCTTCCGGCGCGAACGGCACGATGATGGGAGTAAGAGCGCTACCATCTGGCGCGGTAGCGTTCAGCGTTATCATCCCCGGTGCGGCCGGAACCGGCGCCTGCAAATGCCAACGGCCCGAGCCATCGGCCTTGGCTGTGCCCAGCGTCTTCCTATCCAGCATCACGGTGACGTTGGCACCCGCCGGCGCAGTGCCGCTGAACAGGGCGTGGCCCTGCGCGTCGTAATCCACGGCGCCCATGCCAAGCTGCCCCGGCTGCGGACCCTGACCGGTGACAACGTTACTGCCATTCTGCCCGGAAACCACGGCAAGGGCGGGCTGGCCATTACCAGACAAGGAGATGGAAGCGCTCTGCGTGCCATTCAGCACCTGACCACCGCGCAACGTTTCGGAGAGTGTGAGTTCATGCGAACCGGGTGGTAGCGGGCTGGCGGGAATCAGCACGAACGCACCCTGCGCATCCGCCATGGTGGTGCCGATTACCACGGTGCCATCCTTCACCATTACCTTAGCACCCGGCACAGCGCGACCGGCCAGTACCGCGTTGCCCTGCGGATCCACTCGCACGATGTCGAAGCTCGGCAGGATGGTGGCATTGGCGGCGGGTGGGGGCAGTGGCGCTGGGACGGTATGCACCACCGGCGCCGGCGGGGCGTGGCTGCGTCCATAATGCAAGTAAAGCAGCAGAACACCACCCCCAAGCGCCAGCACGGCCAGCACAATCAG
>JAKAEC010000014.1 GCA_021818425.1 Pseudomonadota bacterium | reverse complement strand
CATTCCCACCCAAAGATCAGCAACAAAGCTGATCCTCCTGGCGATCCGAAATTTCGAAAAAGGCGGGCGCACGGTGAGAGAATGGGTTGCGGCCCGCAATCAACTGGCCATGATGTTCGAAGGGCGCTTCGACGCCTGAAACTATCTGATAACCACATGGGCCAGATCAGATACACAGAGTTTCAGATACTCCCCAAGAAGCTCGACATCACCCGACGCTGATACATCGAGCGCCGGACTAATAACTAGGTCGAACAGTTGCTAGCCCTGCGGCTGCCTAGAAGTATTATGTACCGATAGTAATACAGCAAACGCAATCCAGCGTTCTCACGACGCGCCCTCCAAACATCCGTCGTCCCGCAGCGTACCCTTGCAACAAAAGATTGCAGGAGCAAGTGGTCGGACACGAGCGCGCAAGCGCTCGACGTCCGCCATTCGCAGACGAGCTATCTGCCTAGGTCTATATCTGTCCACTTTCTAAAGCATCGGAATGTAACTTAATAGTTTCAATAAAAAAGAAGGTTACAAGAAACCAATTCTCCTCGGGTATGTTTCTCTTAACATCCTTATCAACCTAAGGTAATATCGAAAGAATTACTCCTAATGCCTTCAAGTAAAAGGCAGCCTCAGCCGTCACCGAAAAGGTGCTTGCGGGGTCAACTTGCCAAGGGACCGCAAAATGGACGTAACACGCCGCTTTTTGTGTAATCTCTGCACAAAGCTAACCTTATCGATGCCACTCTGGATGCACGCGGGCATCGCCCGCGCCATGCAAAAGAATGTGCACCCAACTTCTGCTGCCATGAGTCCGCGGAATATTGACCCCTCCCACCTCATCGTAATTGATCCCGGTCACGGTGGGCGCGACCCCGGCTGCATCGGGGCTGGTCAAGTGTTTGAGAAGGATATTGTACTCGACACCGCGCGCGACCTCCACTACGCCTTACGACGCGCCGGTTATCGGACCATGATGACCCGTGACAGCGATACATTCGTTCCTCTGCAAGATCGCGTCGATTTCGCCGAGCGCCACCGCGCGGCCTTGCTGATTTCTGTACATGCCAATGCCATTATCGGCCGCCCTGATATACGCGGCGCCTCGGTCTACACATTCTCGCCAACACCATCGGACCCGCTGGCTGCCGAAATCGCCCGCAGCGAGAATAGCGTCGAGGTTCTCTCCAATCCTTTCTTCAAAGGCATTTCCCCAGAGGCCCGACAAATCTTATTCGATCTGATGGACCGTAACACGAAAATCGAATCCATCGTTGCGCAGAAGGCAATGGTGGACTCATTGGCGCGTAATGTCGATATGCTCGCCAACCCCGCCCGCAGGGCCACCTTTGCCGTGCTGCAATCGAAGGCAATCCCTAGCATTCTGGTTGAAACCGCTTTCCTGTCTAACCCCGCGGACGAAGCTGCTTTGCGTACCCCCGCCTTTAGACACCGTCTTTCCCTGTCCATGAAAGACGCCGTCGATGCTTGGTTCGAGACCCGTCAGCACGCCCTTGATAATATCTAAACCTCCGGAAGGTTCAGTCCGCTCTTGTCTCTTAAGCTCTCAGAACTGCTGAGCCGGCCCGACGGAAACCCAGACAACAAGCGGACTTATGTTCTACCGCCAGGATGGCATAAAAGATATCGCTCTCGCCTCGCCATCTGCATGGTATTTTTTGTCTTCGCCTACATGGCCCTCGTTCTACGGGTTGCATATGTTACCGTGATCCATCCAATCAAGCCTGCTGCCGCTTGGTTGGCCGCTGTTCTACCGCACCCAAATATGTCTGCCCCCTTGCCGGACCGTGCCTCCATCCTTGATGATAAAGGTCGGCTCCTCGCAGTCTCCTTGCCGGATGCAGCCTTATATGCCGATCCAAAACAAATCGTGCATCCACGCGAGGTCGCAAGGCAACTAGCCGCCCTGCTCCCAGATATCAGCCTTCACCAGACGGAGCTACGGCTCTCGCTGAAGCGCAGCAAATTTGCCTATATAGACCGAGCCTTAACCCCTGGGCAGGAAATGGCCGTAAATCGCCTGGGCGTTCCGGGACTTTATTTTCTTCCGGGCTGGGCGCGGCATTATCCAAACGGTTCTATCGCCGCGCATATATTGGGAGGTGTTACACCGGGGCAAAATGGCTTGGCCGGGATTGAAGAGTCTTTCAACAAACGACTTCTTGAACATCCAGCAATACCGCTGAAGCTTTCAATCGACGTTCGCGTCCAGGATATCGTCCAGCGTGAACTCTCCAGAGCTATGAAAGATTATGATGCACGTGGCGCCTGCGCAATCGTCGAGAATATGACAGGACGAATCGTGGCGATGGTTAGCCTGCCGGACTACAACGCCAACGATTTTCATGACGCCCCTCCTGATGCACAGATCAATCGCTGCATCTCCGGTGATTATGAACCCGGCAGCGTGATGAAGTTAATGACCCTGGCCTCGGCCCTTCAATCCGGCTTGGTCCATGTTTGGGATAGGTTCAATACAACCCATCCATTGTTTGTCGGCGGCTATGCCGTCACGGATTACGAGCCCGTGCATCACTGGCTCGCCATGCCGGCAATCCTCGCTTATTCCTCGAATATTGGAGCTTCCCGGATCGCGACTATTCTTGGCCCCAAGCTACAAAGAGCCTGGCTGCGGAAAATGGGGTTCTTCAACCGCGCCCCGATCCGGTTGCCCGGTGCACAATATGGCCTCTGGCATGCGCGAAGCGCTTGGCGCTTGCTTACCACAATGTCCGTCAGCTTCGGCAATGGCATTGCCATGCCGCCGCTTACCTTAGTCAACGCTATAGTTGCGGATCTTAATGGTGGCATTTTATATAGACCAAGCCTGCTGGCGCCGCAGCCGGGCGCGCCGCCGCGCCAGGGCATACGGGTCATGCGCCCCGATGTATCAGTTGATATGCGGAAGATGATGCGCAGCGTTGTACTTTTTGGCACTGGTGTTTATGCCAATGTGCCCGGCTACTTAGTGGGTGGCAAAACTGGTACGTCGCAAGTTGTCGGCGCCAACGGACGTTACAAATCGAAGCTCAATAATGCATCCTTCGTAGCCGCCTTCCCCATCAACGCCCCGCGTTATGTCGTCTATGCATTGGTGATTCACCCCAAGCCGACAAAAAAAATGCAGAATTTCTCACATGGTTTTACAACAGGCGGCTATGTTGCGGCTCCAGCAGTTGGGCGGATTATCAGCCGTATCGGGCCAATGTTGGGAGTCAGGCCGCTATCCGGCCCTGCACTTAAGGCTGCCAATGCTAAATGGCACTTTCCCCTGGCGCCAAAACCCCCGCGGTCTGTCATAGCCCTAGGGCCAAGCCATCCATTTCCCCAGGGTGCCAATCAATATGCCTATGATCTGGCCCATGAGCCAGGGCCCAAACATCCAGACCGTGCGGCCAGATTGGCGGCGTTGAAAAACATCTCGCAGGCCGTCCCCTTCCGTCCGGTTCCCCATGAACTGCGCGTGGCCTCTTCCCTGACGGCGCCCGCTGAGGCACGCCCGTATCAAGGTTCAGTCCTTCGGCCTGCGTTTCGGGGGACCTAGCCCACGGCTTATTCAGTCAAGTAAATGTCGAAAGACTGCGGAATGGCTGCTTATTCCTCTGCACTGCAGACTGACAAGGAATCACTTATAGACCGATGGCGCGGCTTCCCGTCGTCGGGAAACGTCCGTACCGGCCCTTTTGCGGGGTATATCGTTTTCGGTAAGACACTACGGATTATTCATAACGCAATGCCTCGATGGGATTAAGACGCGCCGCCTTGCGCGCCGGATATAATCCGAAAAATATTCCGACGGCCACGGAGAACAGAAAACCGCCGGCAATGGCCATGAACGAAACAGGTGCCGGCCAGCCCGCGAAGAATGTAATCCCGGCGGACATGGTGATCCCAAGTAAAATACCTGCCAAGCCGCCGGTGACACTTAGGAATACAGCCTCTGCGAGGAATTGTAGTAAGACATGCAACCTCTGTGCCCCTATGGCCATACGTAGACCAATTTCGCGTGTGCGTTCGGCGACTGAAACCAGCAGGATGTTCATTATACCGATGCCGCCGACCAGCAGGGAAATGGAGGCGACAGCGGCGAGCAGCAGCGCCATGACACGGCTGACGCTTTGTGCAGCCTCGGCGATTTGGCTAAGATTATGCACCGAAAAATCTTGGATGGCACCGGGCTTGATCTGATGGCGCACCATCAGGGTTTGTGTGACCTCGTGCATGGCGGCACCGATGACGAGCGGCGAAGTGGCCTGCACATAAAGCTGGTTAACATAGCCGGTGAGCCGAGGCTGGAGGCCGTATGGATTCGGCCATGGCGGGTATGGCCAGTTCGACTGGGTCCGTTGCTGCGTTGGGGCAGCCGCACCTAGGACGCGTTGTTCGGCCGTCGTAAAAGGCATCATCACGACGTCATCCTGGTCCTGGCCAAAAGCGGTCTGTCCTTTGCTCGCAAGCAACCCGATCACTCGTAATGGCGTGTCCCTCACCAGGATTGTTGCGCCGATCGGGGTTTCACCGGCAGGGAAGATTTCCCGATAAACAGTCCGGCCGATCAGCGCGACAAGGGCGCCACGCTCCTCATCTGTCGCTGTAAACATACGCCCAGAGGAAACCGTCCAGTTGGTCATGGCTGTATAGCGCAGGCTCACGCCCATCACGCTCGAGGCCCAGTTCTGGTTTCCGTAACGGATTTGTGAGAGCGAGCGGATGACGTAGCTGACGCTGCTGACATCCGGGCTCTGCCGCTTAATTGCCGCCGCATCCGCTACCGTGAGAGTGGACGCGCTGCCAAAGCCCCCGTGTGCACCACTACTGGTGGCAGCGCCGGGCAGTACCACGAGCAGACTGGTACCGAGACTCTCGATCTGTTTGCGCACAGCTTGATTGGCCCCTTGCCCTACGGCGACCATAGCGACTAGCGCGGCAACGCCAATAAATACTCCGAGGATCGTGAGTACCGAGCGCATCCGGTTGCGCGTTAGGGCTTGGAGCGCTGCCCCCATGATCATCTTGCCAAATGCCAGGACCGGAGTGGCGCGAAAGCCGTGAACCTGGTCGCGCATGATTTTCCGAGGTATTGTGTCTGTCTGTGAAAGCTGTGTTTTGCGTTGGTCGGAGACGATTTCGCCATCGCGCATCGTCAACACCCTGTCCGCGTAGGCGGCGATGTCGGCCTCATGGGTGATCACGATGACAGTTACGCCTTGTGTGCGGTTGAGGTCTGCTAGCGCTTTCATGATCTCGTGGGAGGTACGGGTGTCGAGGTTGCCGGTCGGCTCATCCGCCAATAGTAGGTCGGGGGCATTGATCAGCGCTCGGGCAATGGCCACGCGCTGCTGCTGCCCACCGGAAAGTTGGCTGGGTGTATTTTGTTCACGCCCGGCTAACCCTAGCCTTGCTAGGGCCTCTTGGGCACGCGTCTGTCGCGCCGTGCTACTCACTGGCCCCTGGGTCGCGTAGTAAAGCGGCAACGCCACGTTTTCGACGGCGCTTGTTCTGGCTAGGAGATTGAAGCTTTGAAACACGAATCCGAGGCGCTCGCTGCGGATGCGGGCGAGTGTAGGGTCGGGTAGTGTTGCTACGTCCGTTCCCTCGAACCAATATTGCCCCCCGGTTGGGCGGTCGAGACAACCGAGAATAGCCATCAATGTGGACTTGCCTGAACCGGACGCCCCCACGATGGCAACAAATTCTCCTTGTTCGACCGACAAGCTGACGTGGTTGAGTGCCCGGACCTCCACGTCTCCCGTATGGTAGATCCGAATAATGTCATGCAGTTGGAGTAGGGGCGTGGTCATGGCCGCGACGGCGGTCGATCGCCGATAATGACGGATTCCCCCGGTTGTACGGCGTCACCCAGTATTTCGGTGTAAACATCGTCATCAAGTCCTGTCTTCACGGGTACTGGTTCAGGCTTGTTAGCGTGCAGTACCCAAAGCCGTGCTCCAGTGCTGGTGGGTGCCCCGGCGGGTGCGTATTGTAGGGCTTGATCGGGAACACGGATCACATTGGCGCGCCGAGCAGTGACGATTTGCACGGACGCCGTCATTCCCGGCTTCAACGCCAGATCGCTATTGCCTACATCAACCACCACGTCATAAGTGACGACATTCTGGACGGTTTGCGGGGATTGCCGCACCTGCGCTACCACCCCATGAAATACCCGGTCGGGGAACGCCAGAACGGTGAAATCGACCATCTCTCCGTCCCGGACCGCGCCGATATCGCCCTCCGCTACATTTGTATCCACCTGCATGGCGGTAAGATCGGTGGCTATAAGAAATAAGGTCGGAGTTTGGAACGAGGCAGCCACCGTTTGCCCCACTGTGACGTTGCGCGACACGACCACGCCGTTCACCGGTGAAACGATGTTGGTATAGTCGAGATTTACCCGCGCGGCGTCTAGAGTCGCTTGGTCAGCTTGGATTTGAGCCTTATCAAGGGCTACCTGAGCCCGGCCCGCCTCGAATGTCGCTCGCGCGGCGTCGGTAGCGTCAGGAGAGATCGATAATTGTTGTAACAATTTTAGGTCGCGTTGATAGGTAATCGTTGCATATCGGAACGTCGCTTGGTCCTTAGCGAGGCCGGCGCGATCGACTGCTAGCTTGGCTAGATCCTGGTCAACCGCCGCCTGATAGACGCGAGGATCGATTTTGGCACAAATTTGTCCAGTCTTCACGACCGTATTGTAATCGCAATAAAGAGCTTGAATAATCCCGGAGACAGCCGTTCCCACGATAATGGAGAGTTTTGGATTAACCGTGCCGGTGGCCGTTACTGTGCGGATGACTGCCCCGCGCGAAGCTGTGGCTGTCTCGTAGCGCAGATGGAACCGCTGGCTGGATTGCCACCAGACAAATGTTCCCCCAGCAATGAGCAAGAAAGCCGTGAGGCCGAAATAGTACCATCTCTTCCCACCGCTTGCTCGCCTGCGCATCTTGCCATGTCTCCTCCGCCAAGGCGGGTGGATCAGGTAGATTATCTAGCATTTACCGCAGGGGCACTTATTGACACAGGTCAATCGCAAATTGGGGTGTGAATCGGCGTAAAGCAGAGCCGGAACACAATTTTAACACATAAGATTTTCACGTAGGGTGATGACATAAATTTCGAGTTGATCCAATTTTCCGTGATTTTAAACTTGTCATTTCAGGATATTGAGCAAAGCGACTATCTCTTCACCCGGGTCGTATGATCAAGACGAAATGATTGCTCACTCATGCGGTCGTGTCTTTCAGACGCCACATGGTGAACAAGGCAACAGGGCTGTTGTAACTTTGATCGGGCTGCCGAGATAATTCGGCAAAGCACCCCTGCGAATCATATTTTGGAAGATAATGATGATATTATATGCCTCAGCATGATTTGGTGCGTCGGTTTCAAGTGCGGCGATGGTCAAGGCACCCATCTTGGCCACGCTGCCTTTGCCGTCGGTCATGAGCCCACGATTGTCTCAGAGGCCGCATGTATCCAACAGCGGTTTCGGCTTTTTTCACTTATCTGTGGTGATACGCGCGTTCGCCGACCAAGCGCAAACAGTCGGAACTGACGTTATAATTCTTTCGTTACGCAGTTCGGCGTCCCATTGCTCGCTCGGCCGGGGCAGATGTGTCTCCGAGAAGCTCACGTGTACGGAGAATCTTGTTACGCTGGCAAGGTTAGGCGCGGCGTGCAAGACGGCGGTTGCCCGTCTGCATGGCGGACAAGTACAGACCTCAGCAAACGAGCATAACTGTAGTTGTATAAAACGTATTCAAAACGACATTTGTGAAACAAGAGAATAAGTTAGGAACGAAGTTTTCCCTACTGTCGATGGCCCTGATAATGCCAGCTTACGATCCAGATCAAATGTCAGCTAGAAAACTCCTGGGCGACCTGCCAATTGCTAGTATATTGCCCAAAACTGTCTTCAACAGCCGGGGCAGCTTGATGTGATCAGTGTGTGTCGAAATCTTTGATCAGATTAGAGAAGGCGAAATATATGGAAATGCGGAGCTTGCAGGAGCCAATCGTAGATGTAACGTTTGCTATGCCAGGACGGTAAATTTACGTCCTAACGTACGATCTGATTGGCTATCTCCATCATGCCAGTACAAAATGTTGGGAAGATCATTAATGGGAGAATGGTCAGGTGTCGTCGAGGAGGCGGTAGCCGATACCTGGCTCGGTGGAGATGAGTTTTGCCGCTGCTTCGCCCAGATGTTTCCGGAGTTGGCCGATATACACGCGCAAATAGGCTACGTCCTCGGTATGAGCCGGTCCCCACAGGGCGGTTAGAAGTTGCCGGTGGGTGAGTACGCGGCCACGGTTGCGCGCCAGCAGGAGTAGTAGAGCGTGCTCGCGCTTGGTAAGCGGCAGCAAAGAGCCGCCGCGATGCGTTGAGTCAGGTGTGATGGCAAGATCCGCCACATGCAGTGTTGCCGACGGTGGTGTGATGGCACCCGTCCGACGCAGGGCGGTGCGGACGCGCGCCAGGAGTTCGCCCAAAGCAAACGGCTTTTCCACATAATCATCTGCGCCGCCATCAAGCGCCGCGATTTTTTCCGCCTCGCGGTCGCGGGCGGAGAGGATGATGACGGGCACAGACGAGAAGGCACGCAGGCGGCGCAGCACCTCCTGCCCATCCATATCCGGTAGACCCAAATCCAGCAGTATCAGGTCTGGCGCGCTGGCAGCGGCTTGGCGGAGGGCTTCGGCGGCGTTATTTGCGCGCAACGGCTTGTAACCCGCGGCGCTGAGGGCAGGGTTGAGGAAGCGGTGAATTTGCGGTTCATCGTCCACAACCAGGATGTGGCCGGATATCATGCAGCGGGAAGCTCCACGGTGATAATGGTGCCGGGCAGACCGTCCGCTGGCAAGTCCTGGCGCGGGCTTTGCGCTGAGATACGGCCGCCCATGGCTTCGGTGAAGGCTTTAGCGATGGCAAGGCCCAGCCCCGTACCGGGCGCCACTCGGTCTCCTCGGTTGGCTCGGAAGAAGCTATCGAATACCGTTTCCAGATCGGCGTTTGGGATGCCAACCCCCTCATCCGCCACGCTTAAGCAAACATAATTTCCTTTGCGCTGGGCGGAAATGCTGATTCGGCTGCCCGGCGGGGAATACTTCACGGCATTGTCCAGTAAATTCACCAGCACCTGCTCCAGCAGGCCGGGATCGGCGCGCACATGCGTGGCATCGGGCGCGATGTTGAGGGCCGTGTAGAGTGCACCCGGAGTGCGAGCGATGGCGGCCTCGGCCACGGCCTCTAGCGCCAGTCGCTCGCGCCTTATGTCCAGCACGCCTGATTCGGCGCGCGCCATGTCAGTAATGTTGGCGAGGAATTTACCCATCCGGGCGGTATCCTGGATGATCGCGGCCAGCAGATCTGCGCGCGTGGCCGGATCCAACTGTCCGCCCATGGTGGAGAGAGTTTCGGCGGCGCCGCGTATGGCGGTAAGCGGGGTGCGCAGGTCATGGCTGAGCGAAGAGAGCAGAGCGTTGCGAAGTTTTTGGCTGTTTTCATGTGCCTCTGTGCGGGCTGTTTGCATGGCAAGCCGAGCGCGCTCGAGGGCCAGAGCAGTCTGGTCTGCTAGGGTGACCAGGGCTTGTACAATCGGGGCGGGCGGCGGTGAGGTGGTGCGAGCACCCAGTACGCCTGCCACAACACCATGGCTGCGGAGTGGGAAGAAGCGCCAGGGCACCGAGGGTAGGGTGGTCGTGCCCGTGCCGGTTTCCACGTCATGCGCTAGGCACCATTCGGCGGCAGCCTCATCAGCTTCATTAAGCGCCGTGCCAACTGGGCGGCTTACTTCAGGTGTAAGCGCGCCATTCTGGGTTAGTAGTACAATGCCTGCTCCAGCAATGGCAGCCGTTTCTTCCGAGGCGGTGGCGATAACGTCCGACAGCGTGGCGGCGCGCGAGAGGCGTTGGCCGAAAAGTGAAATTCGGCGTAACGCCTCCACTCGTGCGGCGGCTGTGGCGGCTTCTTGCCGCACACGGCCAGCTAATGTACCGGTAACAAGCCCTACAAGCAGGAATACGGCAAGCGCTACCACGTCGCGTGGATCAGCTACCGAGAATGTGTAGAGCGGCGGAAGAAAGAAGAAATTCCACAGGAAGAAGCCGATGACCGCGGTGAACAGGCCGGGGCCACGTCCTTCTCGGCTGGCCATGGCGGCGATGAGGCCGGTGAAGATTAGCCCCATGGCTTCCTGTGGTAGAATATCCTTCAGTGCCGCGCCGCCAATGGTAACAGAGGCAAGAAGAATTACGGCCCAGAGATAGGGGCTCCAGTGGCGTTGTGGCGGCGTGGCCCGGCGGTGAGGCGCGGCTGCGGGCACGGGCACGAAATGCAGCGTGAAGGCTTGGGCTTGGCGGGTGAGGGCTTCTGAGAAGCGCCGCGTTCGCCCACGACTGTACGCGGTACGGCCCACGACGATATGGGTAATGTTCTGCGCCGCTGCGTAATCTAGCACGGCGCGCACAATGTCTGGCGCCGACTGCGTGACCACGCTGCCCCCAAGCTGCACGGTTAGGTCAAGCGCGGCCTGGACTTTGGCGTTGTCGTCCACGCGCTCGATATGCAGGCTGGTGAACGGCGCGCGCAGGGCGTCGGCTAAACGGGCAGCATGGCGTACAACATTAGCAGCGGCGTCATCCGGGCCAATAAGTGCAAGCACCTTTTCCGCCACCGGCCAGGGGCCTGGAATGGCGGAAGAGCGCATGTAGCGTGTTACGTCCTTATCAATCCGCTGCGCGGCACGGCGCAACGCGATTTCACGCAAGGCGCCGAGATTGCCCTCCCGGAAGAATCCTTCCAGCGCGCGGGCGGCGACATCGGGACGATATACGAATCCTTCCTGAAGCCGGGCGCGCAGCTCAGCAGGGGGCAGGTCGATCAACTCGATCTCATCTGCCATGTCCAGCACCGTGTCTGGCACGGTCTCGCCTACGCGCACGCCGGTAATGCGGGCAATCTGGTCGTTCAGGCTTTCTAGATGCTGAACGTTTACCGTGGTCCACACATCGATGCCGGCCTCCAGCACGTCTTGTACATCCTGCCAGCGTTTAGCATGGCGCAGTCCGGGCGCATTGGTGTGGGCCAACTCATCCACAAGCAGTAGGGCTGGGTGGCGCTTCAGTGCGGCGTCGAGGTCGAATTCCTCCAGTATCTGGCCACGATAGGGCACGGCGAGGCGGGGCAGTTGCTCAAGTTCGCCAATGGCTTGCGTCGTGCCAGCACGGCCGTGCGTTTCGATCAGTCCCGCCACGACATCAACGCCTCTCTGGCGCTTGGCATGGGCTGCAGTGAGCATCTCCCACGTTTTACCGACGCCTGGTGCCGCACCGAGAAAGATTTTTAGATGGCCAAGCGAATTACGTCGTGCATTTACCAGCAGCGCATCCGGATCCGGGCGGCCATCGTTCTGATTTACCATACGGCTTTATGAGGCTGGCAAATGTTCCAGCGCAAGGTTGAGTTTCAGCACGTTCACATGATTCGTACCGATAATACCGAGGAATGGATGATGCGCCATCTTCTTTACCAAGGTGGTAACGGCAGCGGCGGGCAAATGCCGCGCGGCGGCCACGGCTCGGGCTTGGCGCAGAGCGTTTTCAAGAGAAATATCCGGGTCCAGCCCGGACCCCGAGGCGGTGACGGCGTCGGCTGGGACGGGACCTGGGCCGTAGGCTTTTCGGTAGGAGGCAACGCGCTGCTTCACGCTCGTGAGCAGCGCTTTGCTGGTGGGGCCGAGGTTTGAGGCGCCGGACGTATCCTGCGTGTACGGGTTGGGGCTGAGCGCCGAGGGGCGTGGGGCGAAATATTGCGCGCCCGTGAAGTTCTGGCCGATGAGCACTGAGCCGATAACCTGGCCGTTCTGTTTGATGAGCGAGCCATTGGCTTGCCAGGGCAGCACCACTTGCATGGCGCCGATAAAGATGCCGGGCAGGATAAGGCCTATAAGAAGGGTGAAAAGCACGACCAGGGAAAAAGCCGGGCGGAGTTCGCGGAGGATCATTTTCTGCGTCCGTTACGAGAAGATGTGGAACAGGCCGAGGAGCATGTCGATAAGCTTGATACCCACGAAAGGCGCTACGATACCGCCCAGCCCGTAAATAAGCAGGTTGCGCTTGAGCAAAGCGGCAGCGCCGATCGCGCGGAATTTTACGCCACGCAGCGCCAGCGGCACCAACACCATGATGATGAGCGCGTTGAAGATGACGGCGGAGAGAATGGCGCTTTCCGGTGTGTTGAGGCGCATGATGTTGAGCGCGCCAAGCTGCGGGTAGGTGGTGATAAAGATCGCAGGTAGAATAGCGAAATATTTGGATATGTCGTTGGCGATGGAGAACGTGGTGAGCGCACCGCGGGTGATGAGCAACTGCTTACCGATTTCCACGATCTCGATGAGCTTCGTCGGATCGCTGTCGAGATCAACCATGTTGCCCGCCTCACGCGCGGCTTGGGTGCCGGTTTGCATCGCCACGCCCACATCGGCCTGGGCGAGGGCGGGCGCGTCGTTGGTGCCGTCGCCGCACATGGCGACAAGGCGGCCTTCGCTCTGAATTTTCCTTATATAATCAAGCTTGTTCTGTGGATTGGCCTCGGCAATATAATCATCCACCCCCGCCTCAGCGGCGATGGTAGCTGCGGTAATGCGGTTATCGCCAGTGACCATAACCGTGCGGATGCCCATCGCGCGCAGCGCCGCGAAACGTTCTTTTATGCCGGGCTTTACGATGTCTTTCAGCTCGATGGCGCCGAGCAACTTACCGTCCGCTACGACAGCCAGCGGGGTGGAGCCAGCGCGGGCGATGCGGGAAATGCTTTCGGTAAAGGCAGGTTCTGCCGTGGTACCCAGGGAGGCAAGCACGGAATCCACCGCGCCTTTGCGGTAAGATTTACCATCCGTATTCACACCCGACATGCGCGTATTTGCGGAGAAGGGGATAATGGTAGCGTCGTCCGGTATGGTTATGCTGATATTGTAACGGTCCCGCGCGAAGGACCGGATAGAGCGCCCCTCCGGTGTGTCATCGCCCAGGCTGGCCATTACACAGGCTTCCGCCAGGGAGCGCTCATTAACGCCCGGCACGGGGTAAAAGCCCGCGGCCATGCGGTTGCCGAAGGTGATCGTGCCGGTTTTATCCAGCAGCAGCGCGTCCACATCGCCTGCTGCCTCTACGGCGCGGCCTGAAGTGGCAACGACGTTAAAGCGCACCAGCCGGTCCATACCCGCGATGCCAATGGCCGAGAGCAGGCCACCGATGGTGGTGGGGATAAGGCAGACCAGCAAAGCTGCAAGCACCGGAATGGAAAAGCGCGTGCCGGAATATTGACCAAAGCCGACTAGCGTGACCACGGCGATGAGGAATACAATCGTAAGGCCCGCGAGCAGAATGTTCAGCGCGATCTCATTCGGCGTCTTGCGGCGCTCGGCGCCTTCCACCAGCGCAATCATGCGGTCGAGAAAAGTGGCACCGGCATCGGCGGTGACGCGCACCACCAGCCAGTCGGACACTAGAAGCGTACCGCCGGTCACAGCGGAGCGGTCGCCGCCAGCCTCGCGCACCACAGGGGCGGATTCGCCTGTTATCGCGCTTTCATTTACGCTGGCAACTCCCTCTATCACCTCGCCATCTGAAGGGATGAGGTCGCCCGCCTCGACCAGTACCACATCGCCGCATTTTAGGTCCGGTGCCGGGGTAGGCTTGAAAATTACGCGGTCGCGCGGGTCCACAAGAAGTTTCGCGGTCGTATCGGATCGGGCGTGGCGCAGGCTTTCGGCACGGGCGCGGCCACGGCCCTCCGCCACCGCCTCAGCAAAAGTGGCGAAGATGACGGTGAGCCAGAGCCAGACGGCGATGGTAATGGAGAAACTTGCTGGGCGGTTGCATAGCAGCGCCTCGACACCCGTGGCGGTGACCAGCGCGGCAACGATTTCCGTTACGAAGATCACTGGGTTGCGGGCTAGCGTCACCGGGTTCAGCTTTGCAAGTGAATCCAGCGCAGCGCGGCGGATAATGCCAGCATCGAGCAGGGAGATGGTTTCAGCTTTTGACATATCAGAAGCTCTTTCCAGCGTAGAGAAGAAAATGCTCGGCGATTGGCCCAAGTGTGTCGGCTGGCATGAATTGCAGCCCACCTAGGATGATGATGACGCCGATGAGCAGGAAGGTGAAAAGCAGACCGGTGGTGGGGAAAGTACCGGCGCTTTCCGCAAGCTTTGGCTTGGCGGCGAGCGACCCGGCGATGGCGAGGATGGGTATCATGAAGGCGAAGCGGCCGAACAGCATGGCGGCTCCCAAGCCATAGTCGAGCAGCGGTGTGTCGGCGGAGAGGCCCGCGAAGGCGGAGCCGTTATTTTCTGTTGCCGAAGTCCAGCCATAGAGCATCTCGGACAGTCCATGCGGTCCGGCATTTTCGAGCGAGCCAAGGCCCGATTTAGTCATCAGTGAAAGACTGGCCCCGCAGAGGATGAAGATGGCCACGACCAACACTGCCAACATAGCGAGCTTGATCTCTTTGGCCTGCACTTTCTTGCCCAGATACTCCGGCGTGCGCCCCACCATGAGGCCCGCCACGAAAACCGAGAGCAGAGCAAATACGATGATGGTGTAGAAGCCCGAACCCACGCCACCTGGGGTAACCTCGCCAAGCTGCATCAGAAACATCGGAATGGCGCCGCCTAGGGGCGTGTAGCTGTCGGTAAAGCTGTCTACCGCGCCGGTGGATGTACCCGTGGCGGCAACATTGAAGGTGGTGCTTGCGGGAATACCGAAGCGCACCTCCTTGCCTTCCCAGTTGCCGCTGGCCTGTACACCCGCGGCGATTTGCTGTGGGTTGCCTGCGGCCTCGGCCGCATAGGTGCCAACACAGCCAAGAGCGAGGATAATGGCCATGGCGGTCATCAAGGTACGGCCCTGCGGCTTATCTTTCACCATATGGCCGAAGGCGATGGGCAGCGAGAAGCCGATGACCAGGATCAACCAGGTTTCGAGTAGGTTGGTCCAGGCGTTAGGATTTTCAAATGGGTGTGCGGAATTGGCGTTAAAGAACCCACCGCCATTTGTGCCCAGCTCTTTGATGGCTTCTTGGAGTGCCACAGGCCCGATGGCAAGCGGCTGGATGCCTGATTGCAACGTGTGCAGCGGTATGGCCTGGGCAAAGGTTTCTGGGCTGCCTGCCAGTACCAGCAAAGTAGCAGCAATAAGCGTGATGGGGATGAGCAAATAGAGTGTGATGCGCGTGAGGTCGGTGTAGAAATTGCCCAGCGTCTTCAGCCCGCTACTGGTAAAGGCGCGCATAACGGCCGCTGCAGCGGCAATGCCAGCGGCTGCGGAGAGGAACATATGCACGCATAGGCCCAGCATCTGCGCGCCGTTGGAAATCTGCTGTTCCGGTACATAAGCCTGCCAGTTTGTGTTGGTGGTGAAGCTGGCCGCCGTGTTGAAGGCTAGGCGCGGGGACATGCCCGCGATGTGCAGCGGGTTGAAGGGAAGATAGTATTGCAGCCGCAAAATGGCGTAGAGCAGGCTGAAGTGGATGACGCTGAGCAGCAGCAGGGCAATAGCATACGATTGCCAACTCATCTGGCGCGCCTCATCAATGCCGGCCAGGCGGTAGAAGCCGGTTTCCAGCGGGCGTAGCCAAGCTACGCGGCCTTCGAAAATGGCGGCCATATAGCGGCCAAGCGGAAAGGCAGCACCCAAAACCAGCGCGAATACCAGAGCAATATAGAGGAGACCATGTATTGTCATGGGATCAGAAATCCTCGGGCCGCAGCAAGGCCCAGACGAGATAAACGAGAAGGAGAGCAGAAATGGCGGCACCGGCGATAAGGTCGGGCATCACACGCGCTCGCAAGCCGGGACGTAGAGAAGCAGCAGAGCGAAAATAATCGCTCCCGCTGATACGGAAATAAGATCACCCATGACAGACTCCTTTCTGCCCGTCACCATGCGCCGGATCTTATAAAATCTATATGAGAAAAGCCTGTCTGCTGCATAAAGACGGCATAAAACTCTATTGCTATTTGATGCGGCTAAGGTGGAGATTGCTGCTTGCAGTTGTTGGGCGGGAAGGTTTGCTACTTCTCAATCACCGGCGTCATTTGTCTGCCGGATATATTATGCCAGTTTGATTGAGATACGCTTATCATAGGGCTGTCTTGAGGCGGATTATGTTAGACTGAGCCTTGCTGCGGGAGGTCGATAACCCGAAGCCAACTGTAGCCGCAGCGTATTGCAGTGGTTGTGCCATTGCTTCGTGAGAATCTCCGCTTTCCACAGGTTGTAGATTGTTTCCGTGTCCAGCGGTTCATCACCCAAATTCTCTAGTGAAGCTTCTGCAATATCCGGTTTCTCATGATGGACCGGATTCAATGTAAAGCGCTCGCGCGGTAACATAGTAAGCCAGTCTCGAGCCGACTTAAATATTATTTCTGTGTGGTACATCACGAGCTGACTGGGCCGCCGTGTCGGTGGCTAGGTGAGGGGCTCCAGCATGCCCAGGTAGTAGATTAGGCTCGTGACCCGAATGGCCTGACGCTCTGGAGCAAATCATGCCAATCAACGTGATCAACCGCAGCTTGTGGCCACCACGTGTGTGGATTGAGGCGACGTTGTAGGGCCACAGGTGGTTGTACCAGTTTGGCCGCAGTTGGACGTCGGAGCCATCGTTCAGCCAGATGTGGGTTCTGGGTTGTTTCTACTATGGGAAAAACCCTTAGCTCTTCCCGTGCCAAACCCGTTGGAAACGGTCTTCGCACAGCTCCCATCCGGCAGCACGTAGCAACGCCGTGATCTGCCTTGCGCAATATCGGGAAGATCTTGCCCTTAGCTGTATTTTGGCTGCTTCATAAGAATCTCATTACCCAATGGGCGGAATATCAATCCTGTTAAATTCCGGGGGCTTGCTAAGCAGCGGACCACTCCTGGCAAGCGCGTGAAATCTTATTGCGGTCCAGCCGCTTGAGTTGTCGTCGCACCGGAACCCGACGTGCCGTCGTTAGATGATGCCGAGATGGTGGTTTCAGTTGTTGTAGAAGCGGACGCCTCTAACGTCGTGGCGGTAGGCGAAGTTTGTGACTGCTGCAGGATCGGGTCGTTAGTCACGTCGGCGGGTAAGGACGGGGCGGCTTGGGTTGGGTTGGATGTAACTTTTTTGGGGGTGGTTGAAGTGGTGGTGCTGATGGCTGGGGCTGCTAGGGAGGAGGTCGTCGGGATGGCGGGGAGGGATGAGGCAACGGACGTTGCTGCAGTGGAGGTAGTGTTTTGCGCCGCTGATGTCGCAGGCGCGGCCTTTGCTTTAGCCGTCGCGCCGCGCTGGTTCGATGCAGGTTCAAGCTCTTTGGTGGAGGGTTTGGTCGTGGCAACGGGCGTTGCAGGAAGCTGCACGGTGTAGTCCCGGATGATGCGAGCCTGCTTTGCGCCGTCGATCACAAGCACATGCGTGCCGACCGGCAGTGCAGTCTTGCTCGTCTGCGTGACGGAAACGAGACGACCTTTGCTTTCCTGGACGATATATTCCCATCCCTTGGTATCAGCGATGGCTTTTTCCGCAGCCGCACCGCCCAGGGTGCCAACCAGTGCACCACCCACGGCGCCCAGGGCGGTTGCAGGTAATTGCGCACCTGTGATGCCGCCTGCAGCGGCACCGGTTGCGGCTCCAATTGAGCCGGATGAACTGATGAGGACTTGCCGCACGCCGATGACGACCCCACGGTGCACGGGGGCGGCCTGCTGAGCAGCATCGGCTGAATACGTGTTAGGGGAGTAGCTCTGGTGGCATCCGGCGAGGATCAGCAATGAAAGCCAGGAGAGCAGAAAATAGGGCGATGCAGGGCGACGCAAGACAAAGTCCATGGCTCAAGAAAACCAAGGTAATTTAACTGGGGGGGCGGCGCCTGTCACGCCGAATAAGCAAAAAATTTTGCGCCGCACCATGCGCATAGCGTGCGCATTTGTTACTTGCGCAGCGCCATCTTGATTGGCCCGTGGGCGCGGCCATGGGTAAATTGATCCACAACCGGGTCCGTGGTGGTGAGAAGTTCCTCCGCTGGGCCCGTCCAGGTGATTTGACCTTCGTAGAGCATGGCCGCCATGTCGCCGATGCGCTGGGCTGAAGCCATGTCGTGGGTGATGGCGATGGACGTGCTGCCAAGCTTCTTCACGCAATCTACGATCAGTTCGTCGATCACGGCCCCCATGATTGGGTCCAACCCGGTGGTGGGTTCGTCGAAAAACATGATCGCGGGGCGTGCGGCGATAGCGCGGGCCAGGCCAACGCGCTTCTGCATGCCCCCTGATAATTCGGAAGGAGAGAGCCGAGCCACGTCGGCACCGAGCCCCACCTGGGCCAGAACCTCCACTGCTACGTCCCGTGCCTTAACCCGACTCACCTTCTTCTGGGCTAGCAAGCCGAAGGCGACATTTTCCCAAACCTGTAGGGAGTCGAATAGCGCGCCATTCTGGAACAGCATGCCGATCTGCTGGCGCAAGGCTCGTGCATCGCGGACAGGAGCCTTCAGTACATCTATTCCGTCTATCTCGATACTGCCTTCGTCTGGTGTGATGAGGCCGAGAATGGATTTCAGCAGTACGGATTTGCCCGTGCCCGAGCCTCCGATGACGACCATGCCCGTGCCGGTTTCAACATCGAGGTCGATACCATCCAGCACCTTCTTCGGACCAAAATATTTCTTCAAGCCACGGATGCGAATTTTCAGCTTGCTCATTTGACGAAGAGCACCTGGGTGAGAACATAGTCCAGTGCCAAGATGAGGATGGATGCCGAGACAACTGCCGAGGTGGTCGCAGCGCCCACGCCCTGCGCGCCGCCGCGTGAGCGATAGCCGTTAAAGCAACCCATGAGTGCGATGACAAAGCCGAACACCGCTGCCTTGATGAGGCCGGAGATCACATCCTGCGCTTCAAGATTAGAGAAGGTGCTGGTGAGATAGCCTCCGGAGGAAAAGCCCAGCTTGTACACGCCCACCAAATAGCCGCCCATTACGCCCAAAATATCCGCCAGCAGCACCAGGAGCGGCAGGGCGATGGTGCCGGCAAGTAGGCGTGGGGCGACGAGATATTTCATCGGGTCGGTGGAGAGTGTAGAGAGCGCGTCGATCTGGTCCGTCACGCGCATGGTGCCAAGCTCGGCGGCCATGGCGGCACCGGCACGGCCGGAAACCATGAGGCCCGCCAGCACCGGCCCCAGTTCACGCGTGACCGAGAGTACCACTACCGAAGCAATGGCGCTTTCCGCCCCGAAGCGGGAGAAGCCTGTGTATGACTGCAAGGCTAGCACCATGCCGGTGAACAGTGCCGTAAGCGCCACCACCGGCAGGGAGAAATAGCCAATCTCCATGAAGGCTCGGCCGATCTGGCGCGGGAAATAAGGTGGGAGGAGTAAATGAGACACCCCTGCGAGGGCAAAAACTGCCAACTCGCCGACGTATTCCACCATCGCCAGCACGAACGCGCCCAGCCAGGCCACGGCATCCAGAAGCCTCATGCGCCGATATACCGCCGCTGATAGCGGCGCCCCAGAGAGGTAAGAATTTCATAGCCTATGGTTCCGGCTTCCTGACCCAACTCATCCGCGCCGTGGCGGGAATCGAGCAGTACCAGCAGATCGCCGGTATTGGCCGGGACATCAGTGACATCAAAGGTGGTAAGATCCATCGACACTCGGCCTACCAGGGGAACGGGGGTATCGTCAAAATACGCTATTCCATTGTTGGAAAGCGCGCGATGCAGCCCATCCGCATAGCCTACGCCCACGGTTGCGATCCGGCTGGGGCGCTCGGCCGTCCAACTGCCGCCATAACCAACGGTTTCCCCGAGCCTGACATCGCGTATCTGCAAAATCGGCGCGCTCAGTCTTGCCACTTGGCGCATCTTTCGCGGTTGGATGGGACTAGCGTTAAGGCCGTAGATCGCCGCGCCGGGACGGATCAGATCAAGATGGAATGCTGTGCCCATAAATATGCCCGGCGAATTGGCGATGCTACGCTTCGCCCCTGGAAATGCCGCCGCCATCGCCAGAAAATCCTGAAGTTGGCGTCGGTTGCGCTCGTCCTTCGGCGTATCTGCGGCCAGAAGATGGGTCATTACCGTGTCCACCGTAATCCCCTCTAGCAGCGTTGGATCCATGCGCAGTTTCTCGAATTCGCGCGGAGGCAGCGCCAGCCGGTTCAGTCCCGTTTCCAGATGCAAAAATGCGGGTAGCGCGCGCCCAACCTCTAGCGCCTCTGCCCGCCAGAGTGTGATCTCCTGTAGGGAGCCCAGCACGGGGATAATGCCGTTCGCCACGAAATCCGTTGCCGCATGCGGCAGAAGTCCGTTCAATGCCAGAATGCGAGCTTGTGGCAGAAGGGCACGCAATTCCACCGCTTCGGCCAGATGTGCCACGAAAAAGGTTTTGCATCCGGCCGCTGCCAGCGCCGGTGCCAACTGCGCTGCCCCCAGCCCATAGGCATCGGCTTTCACCACAGCAGAGGTCTCGCCTGCGCTCATGTCTGCAAGGGTGCGCCAGTTTGTAACAGCGGCGCCGATATCAATATCAAGAAAGGCGGTCAAAACGTCAGATCAGTCATGAAATGTGTCGAGATCGGCGAAACGCGTGAACTCGCCTTCGAAGAACAGATCGATTTTGCCGGTGGGGCCATGACGCTGTTTAGCGATGATCAGTTCCGCCTTTTGATAGACGGTCTGCATGTCCGCCTTCCATTTCTCATGCGCCTCCTGGAATTTGTCGTCGCGTTCGAAGCTGGTGACCTTCGGCTCGCGCTGGGCCAAGTAATATTCATCGCGGTATACGAACATCACCATATCGGCATCCTGTTCGATCGAGCCGGATTCACGTAAATCCGAAAGCTGCGGACGCTTATCGTCGCGTGATTCTACTGAACGCGAAAGTTGGGAAAGGGCGATTACCGGCACTGCCAGCTCTTTGGCAATCGCCTTCAGCCCCTGGGTGATCTGGCTGATTTCCAGCACACGGCTTTCCGGGCGAGTGCCCAGCGCCGGGCGCATAAGCTGCAAATAGTCGACGATCACCAGCCCCAGCCCCTGGGTCCGCTGTAAACGGCGGCACCGTGTGCGTAAGGCCGAAAGCGTGATAGCAGGCGTATCGTCGATCACTAGCGGAATATCCGCAATCTCACGGGAAACGCGCACGAAGGTGTCGAAATCCCTGGTGGAGATTTCACCGCGCCGGATCTTGTCACCCGAAACCCGAGCCTCCTCGGCTAGCAAACGAGTGGCGAGCTGATCCGCGCTCATTTCCAGCGAGAAGATGGCGACGCATTCCCGGGCCATGGCGTTCGGGTTTTCAGCCCTGGCATTAGCTAGCATCGCCTTGGCTGCGCCAAAAGCGATCTTCGTGGCCAATGCGGTTTTGCCCATGCCTGGCCGCCCGGCCAGAATCACTAGGTCCGATTTATGCAATCCGCCGGTGCGTTTGTTGAGGTCGCGCAAGCCCGTGTCCAGCCCTGAAACGGCCCCCTGGTTGCGGAACGCCTTCTCCGCCATGTTGATTGCGGCGATCAACGCATCGTGGAAGGAAATGCCCTTGCCCTCGGCGCCACCCTTGGTGGCGAGGTTGAACAGCGCTTGCTCCGCCGCTTCAATCTGCGCGCCGCCGCTCTTATCTGCTTCCGACGCGTAGGCGTCGTTCACCATAACCTCGCCAATATCGATAAGTTGGCGACGCAGCCAAGCATCGTGAATTAGCCGCCCATAATCGCCGGCATTGATGATGCCGACCATAGCCGAGAGCAATTGCGCCAGGTAGGCCGTGCCGCCAACCTCTTCTAGCGTGCCGGCATGCTCCAATTCGGCGCGTAGCGTGATGGGGTCGGCCACCATATTCTGCTCGCAGCGTCGTGCAATTGCTTGGAAGATGCGGCCATGAATGGGGTCGGCGAAATGCTCGGGCGTTAGAAAGTCGGAAACACGCTCATAAGCCTTGTTATTGGCCAACAGAGCGCCCAGGAGAGCCTGTTCGGCCTGGATATGGCTTGGTGGAAGCCGTGAGGAGAAGCCGGAAGCCGGTTGGTCGATCGAGTCCATGCACCAGGTTCATACCCCAATTTGCCGTCTCCTCGCCAGGGCAAGGATTACGGAGGGGGACCTGCGCACCGGTGTATATCGGGGACAAACGGAAAGCCACCTCGCGGTCGTTCCGACGATGCCGCCTAGCTAGAAAAGTGGCGAAAATCCTGGCGTTGCCCTTGAATTCCTCTGCTTGCCATGCTTTACGCCCAGCTTCCCTGCCGGGTGCGTGGCATCGTGCCCGGCTATGCTCGCCCCAATCCCGGGGGGGTCCAGACCAGGACCTGAGCTGATCTAGCCAAAGGGGGGACATATGCCGTTGTACGAAACCGTGGTGATCGCGCGTAGCGAGATCACGCAGGCTCAGGCCGATGCTGTCGCCGATGCCGCCACCCAGATTCTTGAGACCGACGGTGGCGCCGTCAAGAAGCGTGAATATTGGGGGCTGCGCCCGCTCGCCTACCGCATCAAGAAGAACCGCAAGGGCCACTATATCCTATTGGGCCTGGATGCGCCTTCCGCCGCTGTGCAGGAGATGGAGCGCCAGCTTACTCTGAACGAAGACGTGCTGCGTTTCATGACTGTACGAGTTGAAGAAATCAGCGAGGAACCCTCCGCGATCTTGTCCCGCAAGTCCGAAGAGCGCGACCGCGCTTTCCGCGGTCCTAAGCCCGCCGGACGCTTCGAGAGCGGCCGCAAGCGCGGCTTTGACGAGCGCGAGGAATTCCGAGCGCGCGATGAATTCCGCGCTGACCGTGACGACTATAGCGTTGAGGAGGACGTGTAATGTCAGATACCACAGAGCCCACTTCTGGTCTGCGTCGTCCAGCCGTCGGAGCGCGACGTCCTTTTTTCCGCCGGAAGAAATCTTGCCCGTTCTCCGGAGCTGGCGCGCCGGTGATCGATTATAAGGACGTTCGCCTGCTCTCTCGCTTTCTTTCCGAACGCGGCAAGATCGTACCCTCCCGCATCACTGCAGTGTCGGGCAAGAAGCAGCGCGAGCTGGCAAAAGCTATCAAGCGCGCTCGCTTCTTGGCGTTGCTACCCTACGTGTTGAACTAAGGAGCCCAGACCAATGGCAAACATTGAACTGATCCTGCTCCAGCGCGTCGAGAAGCTGGGCCAGATGGGCGAGCTAGTGAAGGTGAAGCCGGGCTACGCCCGCAATTACCTGTTGCCGAAGGCTAAGGCCGTGCGAGCCACCAAGGCGAATAAGGAGCGTTTCGAGCGTGAGCGTATACAGCTTGAGGCGCAGAACCTGAAGCGCCGCGAGGAAGCTGAGCGCGTGGCTGAACGCGTGGCTGGCCTCACCGTCACCCTCATCCGCCAAGCCTCTGAGGCTGGCGCGTTGTATGGCTCCGTCTCCAGCCGTGATATCGCGGAGGCCGCTACCGCGGGTGGCCTATCCATCGACCGAAACCAAGTGTTGCTAGTCCACCCGATCAAAACGCTGGGTATTTCCAACGTGCGCGTTGAGCTGCATCCAGAAGTGCATATCGAAATCAAGGTGAACGCCGCCCGTTCCCAGGAAGAGGCGGAGAAGCAGGCGCGCGGCGAGGCCATCGCACGAGAGGAAGACGAGCAGCCGGATATCGGGCCGCTTTTCGGTCAGGAAGACGAGCCGGTTGCCTGATCTGCCCGGCAGGATCGCATCTAAAAAAAGCCCTCGCGAAATTCGCGGGGGCTTTTTTCTTGCGCCCCCACTTTTTTGACGATTATGAATAACTAATTCAATCCAGTCGTGGGGTACGATAAAGTCTGATTGACTCGCGTCGTTGGGCGGGAAGATGTCTGAATCGTCCTCTATATCCATGATTGAGAGGTGGATTTAGGCATAAGATGATTTTTCATAGCGACTTCATCTAGTGTCATCTGCCTCTAAGCCAAGGAGACTGATGTGATTTGGCTGTATCGGAAGCTTCTCGATCGCTGCCTGAGCAGGCTGGTTCGGCGCGGTTCGTTGATGGTGTTGTGGCCGGACGGGTCACGAAGCGACTATGGCAACGCTGCGGGGTTCAGAGCCGGCATCCACTTCAAGACCGATCAGACGGTCAGGCGCGTCGCCCTCAATCCGGGGCTTGCTTTGGGCGAAGCATATATGGACGAGATGCTGATCCCCATCGATTGCTCAATTCACGATGTACTCTGCGTGTTGATGGACAACCAAAATGATGTGTCTCTACCGGCCGTGGCACTCGCTGCGAAGACCGGCCGGCTGCTACGGCCGCTTCTGCAAGCGAATAGTGCCCGGCGCGCTAGGCGCAATGTTGCCCACCATTATGATTTGAACGGCAGGCTGTATTCCTTGTTTTTGGACCGAGATCGCCAGTACAGCTGTGCCTATTTCGCGTCTGATGACGTGTCTTTGGAAGATGCCCAGCTTGCCAAGAAGCGCCACATCGCGGCCAAGCTGAAACTCGACCGGCCTAATCTCGAAGTGCTGGATATCGGCTGCGGCTGGGGCGGAATGGCCCTGACGCTTGCCAAGGAATTCGGGGCCAACGTCACTGGCATCACATTGTCTGAAGAACAGCTTACGGTCGCTCGTGCCCGTGCCGAAGCGGAAGGGCTATCCGGGCGCGTGCACTTCGAACTGATGGACTACCGGGCGATGAACCGTGAGTTCGACCGGATTGTCTCCGTGGGCATGTTCGAGCATGTAGGGGTGCCAAATTACGAGACCTTCTTTAAGACCGTGAAATCCTGTCTGAAACCGGACGGAGTGGCGCTCATTCACTCCATTGGGCGGTTCGAGGGACCAGGGGCGACTAATGCCTGGATCACGAAATATATTTTCCCAGGCGGCTATTCGCCCGCGCTGTCCGAGGTGCTGGGGCCGGTGGAGAATGCCGGGCTGCTTACCACGGATATCGAGATCCTCCGCCTGCATTATGCCAAGACGCTCGCCCATTGGCGTCGGCGCTTTGCCGCAAACCGGGATGCCATCGCCAGCATTTACGACGAGCGCTTCTGCCGGATGTTCGAGTTTTACCTCTCCGGCTCGGAGCTTGCCTTCCGCCTCTCGGACCATATGAATTTCCAGATTCAACTCGTCCGCAAACAGGAGGCATTGCCTCTAACACGCGACTATATGGCCGAAACCGAACGCCGCGCGGCCCAATTTGCCTCCGCGGCGGATTGACGGATAATGGGAGCCATGTGGCTCCCATTTTCCAAGTCTAAAATTCCAGTCGTGCAGCTGCGCGGCATAATCGCCGCTAGGCCCGGCATGCTAAATTATGCCGGCTGCGCGCCCGTGCTTGAGCGCGGTTTCGCGATTGCCAAGAAAAGCGGCAAGCTGGTGCTGGCCATCGAAAGTCCCGGCGGCTCTGCCACGCAATCAGACCTCATCGGCCAATTCATTCGCCGCAAGGCTGAGAAGGAGAAGGTCGAGATTACTGCCGTGATCGGCGACCTGGGCGCCTCGGGCGGCTATTGGTTGGCTTGTGCGGCTGACAACATCTTCGCCAGCCGCCTTTCCATCGTTGGCTCCATCGGTGTGGTCACGGAAGGCTTCGGCCTGAGTGACTTCATCGCTAGGCATGGCATCGAGCGGCGTATCCTTACAGCGGGGAGCAACAAGCGCCGTAACGACATTTTTGCTCCCCGAAGGGCCGAGGATATGGCCTTTACCCAGGGGCTGCTAGATGAGGTCCACGTTATATTCAAGGATTGGGTGCGTGCTCGGCGCGGTGCCCGGCTCACCGCGGATGAAGCCCAGGTGTTTGACGGCGGCTACATGCTAGGCGAACGCGCCAAGGCGCTGGGGCTGATCGACGGCTTCGGGGATGTTGATCAGATCGTGAAGGCGTTGGGAGGTGAGAAGGCCAAGGCCCTATGGCTCAAGCCCCGCCCGCCGCGCGGGCTGTGGCGCCTAATCTTTCGTAATGCCGCCGAGGCTGCCTTGGACGTGGCCGAGGAGCGTGCCGCCGTGCTCACGCTGCGGTAAATCCGCTCAACGCCAGACGGTTAGGGCGGCGATGAAGATTAGTCCGCTGGCAACTGCCGTGATGTTCCAGAAGAGAAAACGAGTGAAAAAACTCCAGCCCTTTTGTGCGGGCGTGTCAAAATCAATCTCCATTCCCATATCCTGCGCAGTATGCTCTGGCTGTGCCGTCATGTTGTTCCTCGGTGGTTTTACTTGGCCAAGAGAACGTAAAATCTTGCTTAGTCCGCTGGCAAGTTGATTTTTTTTGCAAGTGCGGCCAGCATGGCGGGGTAGAGCTTATGTTCCTGCTCGAGCACGCGGGCGGCCAGGGCTTCCCCCGTATCGTCAGGCAGAACTTGCACGTGCGCTTGGCCGAGGATGGGGCCCTCGTCCATGCCTTCCGTTACCAGATGCACGGTGCAGCCATGTTCGGTTTCGCCCGCCGCAATTGCGCGTTCATGCGTGTCTAGGCCCGGGAATTTCGGCAGCAGGCTGGGGTGAATATTGAGCATCCGTCCCGCCCAGCGCCGTACCAACCAGGGGCTAAGTAGGCGCATATAACCGGCAAGGCAGACGATTTGTACGCCGCGCGCCTGCAGCTCAGCGTCGATTGCCCGTTCATGCGCCTCGCGGTCTTTTCCGAAGGGCTTGGCGGGCACGGTTATAGCCTCGATTCCCAGCCTCCGTGCGGTCTCCAATCCCAAAGCGTCTGGCTTGTTGGACAGTACCAACACGATTTCCGCCGGGAAGTACGGCGTCTGCGCGGCCTGCACCAACGATACCATGTTGGAGCCTCGACCGGAGATAAGAATGGCGACGCGAGGTTTCATCAGGCGAAGAGCTTGTCCTTGTCTTCGACCACGATGCCCGGCTGGTCTGTGACATGGCCGAGCAGGAAGGGCTGCTCGCCCTCCGCGCGCAGCATCTCGGAGCTTTTGTCCGCATCGGTTACGATCAATGTCATGCCTACACCGCAATTGAACACGCGCAACATTTCCTCCGCTGTCACATTGGCGGTGCGAGCTAGGAAGGAAAAAATTTCGGGCATTGCCCAAGGCCCGTTCAGTCGTGCGCCATGATCTGCGGGCAAGGCGCGAGGTAGATTGCCTGGCAGGCCGCCACCGGTGATATGCGCCGCACCCTTCAGTAGCCCGGCTTTATGCAGGGCCAGCATTGGCTTAACATAAATGCGCGTGGGGGTTGTGAGCACATCCGCGGCGTGCCGCCCGAAAATTTGTGAATCCCAGGTAAGCCCGGCGTCTTTGAATATTCGGCGCACCAAGGAGAACCCGTTGGAATGTACGCCGGAGGAGGGCAGCGCCAGAATCGCATCGCCTGGCTGCACATTGGCGGGCAGCAAGGCATCGCGTTCCGCAGCGCCAACGGAGAAACCGGCGAGGTCGTAGTCACCCTTAGCGTACATGCCTGGCATCTCGGCTGTTTCGCCGCCTACCAGTGCGCAACCGGCCTGCTTGCACCCCTCGGCGATGCCGGCGATGATGCATCTGGCGGCTTCCACATCCAGCGCGCCGGTGGCGAAGTAATCCAGGAAGAAGAGTGGTGCCGCGCCCTGCACTACTAGGTCATTCACGCACATCGCCACCAAGTCGATGCCAACGAAATCGTGAATGCCGGTCTCAATCGCGATTTTCAGCTTGGTGCCCACGCCATCTGTAGTGGAGACCAGAATGGGGTCGACAAAGCCGGCCGCCTTCAAATCGAACAAAGCGCCGAAACCGCCTAGGCCACCCACGACCCCCGTGCGGTTCGTCGCTTTGGCTAGCGGCTTGATGGCATCCACCAAAGCATCGCCCGCCTCAATATCCACCCCGGCGTCCCGATACGTCACGCTAGTCATGTCAGCCTCCGATGCGCTAAGCCAGCGCCATGGCGCTGGCTCAAATTTCCGGCGAAATCCTGCCGCCTTTCAACACAGGCGGCAGGGCTGCGCAATCGTACCAGGAGGTCTAATGAGCGAAAACCACGTCGATATTCGGCGGCATCTGCGGGTGCAGTGGCAGCGCGTGGCCCTCGTGGTGGCCGTGCTGCTAGTATTGTGGCTCTGCTTTCGATTGTTTTCCTCAATTCTTCTGCCCTTTGTTGTCGCGGCTGGGATTGCCTATTTCCTCGACCCGATGGTGGTCCGGATGGAGCGCCTGGGCATCCGTCGCACGTTTGGAACCCTCTTGGTTCTGCTGGCCTTCGGTGTGGCGGTGATCCTGTTCGTGTTGCTGCTTTATCCGGTGATCGCAGTTCAGGCGGCCGCCTTCATCGCCAACTTGCCAACCTATATCCAAACCATCCAGGCAGATTTCGCCAAGATGATGCAGAACGTGCAGCACCGCCTACCTTATAATCTGCGCATCAAGCTGCAGGATCTTGCCTCCAACCAAGCCGGCACGCTGGTTTCTTATGCCGGTAAGGCGGCCACGAACATAATTGGCAACGGCTTTGCGGTGGTGAATGTGCTTACCCTGCTGGTGGTAACACCCATCGTTACCTTTTATTTCCTGAGGGACTGGCCAACAATCATCCGCCATGTCGACAGCTGGCTGCCTCGCCCGTATGAGGGCCTGATTCGGGCACAAGCAGTGGAGATCAACCGCATTCTGTCCGCCTGGATTCGTGGTCAGGCGATCTGCTGCATAGCATTGGCGAGTATCTATGCCATCGGGCTCACCATCATCGGGCTGGACCTTGGGCTGATCGTTGGCCTTGCCGCCGGTTTGCTCTCTTTCATCCCCTATGTCGGCACGGTATTGGGGTGCGTTACAGCCATCCTGCTTTCGCTCAGCCAAGCGTCCGGGTGGAATGGAATTATCAAGGTGCTGATCGTCTTTGCCGTCGGGCAAGGGTTGAACGACTACGTTATCCAGCCCCGGTTCCTGGGTGACCGCGTGGGACTCTCGGCGGTGTGGGTCATCTTTGCACTGTTCGCGGGCGGGGCAGCCTTTGGTTTTCTCGGTATCATGCTGGCCGTGCCGGTCACCGCCACGCTTGGCGTGATCGCGCGGTTCTGGCTGCGGCGTTATCTGCAATCTCCGCTTTATCTTGACGCGCCTCCCGAATGAGACAGCTCGTCCTCCCCTTCCAGGAGCTGATCGGTGTTTATACCGAGGAGGATTTTTGCCCGGCCCCCTCCAACGCGGCGGCGCGGGAATGGTTGGCGCGACCGGAAGCGTGGAGCAATGGTCGTCTGGTACTGTGGGGCGAGGCTGGCTGTGGCAAGACGCATCTGCTGCATATTTGGGCTCAGGCGCACGGTGCGCCGGTTATGGAGGGGGGGAGGCTGCGCGGACTGATGCGTCCGCAAGCACCCTTGGCGGTAGATGATGCCGAGCTTGTACCCGAGCCCGCCGACCTGCTGCATCTTCTGAATGCCGCTGCAGAGGAAGGGTTTCCTGTTCTACTGGCGTCTCGCCAACCACCAGCACGCATGGGCTATAAGTTAGCGGATCTCACCAGCCGTCTGCGTGGTTCCGCCAGCGTCGAAATCCGAGCGCCGGAAGATGAACTGTTGGAGGCGCTGCTGACACGGCTGGCTGCGGTGCGGCAACTCAGCCTGCCGATCCAAGTGCGCAACACGCTGCTGCTGCATCTGCCGCGCGCTGCGGTTTTCTACCGCGAGGCAGTGGCCCGGCTTGACCGGATGGCCATGGACCAGGGGGCGCGCATTACCCGTGCCATGGCCGTCAGCATGCTGGCGCAATTGCTTACTGAGGCATAAAACCATCACGGCACCACAGTTTTTTACTCAAACATAACGCGCTAGTGGCGATAGATTGCTATAGTTTGGCTCATGGACCAGCAGACCCGCCCGCTTTTTGCCAATTCAGTACCTGATTTGCAGATTGGCCTAGATGATCCCGCGCGTTTCATTAACCGCGAGCTTTCGTGGTTGGATTTCAATTTCCGCGTCGTGGGCGAAGCGCGCAACCCGCGCTACCCTCTGTTAGAGAGGCTACGCTTTGTTTCCATCAGCGCCTCCAACCTCGATGAATTTTATTCCGTGCGAGTGGCTGGGCTGATAGGCCAAGCCAGGGCAGGCGTGCTGGAGCATTCGGCCGACGGCCTCACCCCTGCGCAGCAGCTGCATGCGATTAATATTCATGCGAGAGACTTAATTGCCGCCCAGCAGGCGGCGTTCAACGATGTATGCGCGCTGCTTGCTAATGCCGGGCTAGTGCTACTATCGGCGGCCGAACTGACAACAGACGACGCTGCCTTCCTCGATGCTTTCTTCATGGAACGCGTGTTTCCGGTGCTTACCCCGCTGGCGGTGGACCCGGCGCATCCCTTCCCGTTCATCCCCAATATGGGGCTGGTGCTGGCGCTTTCCCTGGCCAGAGAAGATGACCGGAACGGCCGCATGTCGGCGTTGATACCTCTGCCCAGCCAGATCGAACGTTTCATTCGCCTGCCAGGCAACGAGGGGCCAATCCGCTTCATAATGCTCGAAGAGCTGGTGGCGATGAACATGAACCGGCTTTTCCCTGGCTTCTCTGTGGAAGGCTCCGGGCTGTTCCGGCTCATCCGCGACACAGACGTGGAATTCGAGGAAGAGGCGGAGGATCTGGTCCGGTCTTACGAAACCGCACTGAAGCGTCGCCGACGCGGCGTGGCTATCCAGATCACTGTCCAGGCCGACATGCCTGCTGATTTACGCGAACTAGTGATCGATGCGGTTGAAGCCCCTGCGGACGAGGTCTACGTGGAATCCGGCATTGTGGGGCTGGCGGATGTCAAGCAGCTCATTGTTGATGATCGGCCTGACCTTCTCTTTCCCCCCTATACGCCGCGATTTCCCGAGCGCATCCGCGATTTTGCTGGCGATTGTTTTGCCGCCATCCGGGCAAAGGATATTTTGGTTCATCATCCATTCGAGAGTTTCGACGTGGTGGTACAGTTCCTTCGCCAGGCAGCACTTGACCCCGCTGTCGTCGCGATCAAGCAGACGCTTTACCGCACTAGCCGTGATAGCCCCATCGTAAAGGCGTTGATTGAGGCGGCTGAGGCGGGAAAATCTGTCACTGCCATGGTGGAGCTAAAGGCCCGGTTTGATGAGGAGGCGAATATCCGTCTCTCCCGCGCGCTGGAAGCCGCTGGCGTGCAGGTGGTATTCGGTTTCGTGGGGCTGAAAACGCACGCCAAGCTTTCCTACGTGGTGCGGCGCGAGGGCGGCGGGTTGCGGGCCTATGCGCATTTCGGCACCGGCAATTATCACCCGATCACCGCTCGGATTTATACTGACCTTTCGTTTTTTACCTGCGACCCCGCGCTGACCCGCGATGCCGCGCGGCTGTTCAATTATATGACCGGTTATGCCAAACCCGAGACGATGGAGCAGCTTGCATTCTCCCCGCTGACCACGCGCAAGACCATCGACATGCTAATTGATACCGAGATTGCCAATGCAAAGGCAGGCAAACCCGCCGGCATCTGGCTGAAGATGAACTCGCTGGTGGATGCCAAGCTGATTGACCATCTCTACGAGGCCAGCCGTGCCGGTGTGCCCGTGCAGGCGGTGGTACGCGGCATTTGCTGCTTGCGGCCTAGTGTGAAGGGCCTCTCCGAGACGATCAAGGTGAAGTCCATCGTCGGGCGGTTCTTAGAACATGCGCGCATCTGTGTCTTTGCAGACGGGCATGTGCTGCCATCTCGTGAGAACAAGGTGTTCATCTCGAGCGCCGACTGGATGGAGCGCAACATGGATTACCGGGTGGAGACCTTCGTGCCTATCCATAACCCAACGGTGCACGCGCAGATTCTGGACCAGATCATGGTCGTGAACCTGCGGGACGACGCGCAAAGCTCAGAACTGCGTGCCGACGGCGTTTGGACGCGGATCACCCCCGGCGATCCAGCGGCCTCCGCGCACGAGTATTTCATGACCAACCCTTCGCTATCCGGTCGGGGTTCGGCTCTACACGGCGGTATCTCGGTGGACCGGGCCAAGCAGAAATATAAGCGCCGGGTAGACTAACCCCAGTCATAGTATTTCGAGAGGCGGCGGCAGGCTAGATTTTCTTCCGGCACTATGCCATACGGCGCCTCGATCTGAGATCGCCAAGCCGTCCTAGCTCAGTTGGTAGAGCAACTGATTCGTAATCAGTAGGTCGCCAGTTCGATTCTGGCGGACGGCACCAGATTTTTAAGAAAAATCAGATGGTTATACGGAGCGGCAAGCACGAAAAATAGCCTCATCTGCAATACGGACCTTTTGCGGACCGGCCGGAAAAAGAATATAATTTTTTCGCCGGGATTGATTTCTGTCAAAACTATGTAAAGCGCGACCTGTATACCAGGATTGTTTTTGGCGCCTTTAATTTCTCACAATTAGGTGTCATTTAACGATTGTGGTGTTGCAAATATTATAGCGATGATAAATTCACTGCTAAATAGTTGTGTATACCGTTAAAGCTTGTCTTAACTGAACTGTGGCCTTATTGCAGGGCTATAATAATTCAAGATGCTTCTGGAGCTGTTACAATGACCCATGCTATCGCCCCTGCCGGAGGCGAGACCCATATTCGAGCCATCGTTTACCGCGAGGGGGAGAACTATGTGGCGCAGTGCCTCGAATACGATATTGCGGCACAGGCTGGTGATCTGAATGTGCTGCTCAACCGCCTTTACCTGACGGTCGAGGCTGAGTTCGCACTTTGTGCAAAAAGTGAAGCGTCTGCCCACGACTGCATCCCCCGCGCGCCGAACTATTACCATAGTTTGTGGGATAAACGTTCGGTGGCGCTGCAGCGTATCCATGTCCCCGCGCCGAGCATTGCGGAGAAATCTGATTCTGATGCTCGTCGATTTGAGATTGAAGCTGCCCTGGCTGCCGCCTGAGTATGACCAATCAGCCGTTTGAGCTCCCAACCCTCGGAGGGTTTGTAACCTACCTCCGAGAGAAGGGGTGCTTTGTAACATCTGAAGTCTATGACGATGCCAACGGCCAGCCATATACGGCGTTAGTACTAAAGAATAATGTTGGTGCATGGGTTGTAATCACCAACCCAGACATGAACGAGGTGCTTACTAGGTCTGTGCTTGAGAATCACCTAAGGCGATTGGGATTAAAGAAATATTCTCCTGAAAAGGAAGAAAAACCCAAGATCTAAACGTCAAAACTATGCTAAGTGCCATTTATACATGGCGGCACTTTCTTGACGAAACCACTGTTGATGTGCGTACCGAACGCCGTCCCGTGGTGGTAATCGCTTTCTCGTCGCCTTTTCATCGGTGACTTAGTCTTGGCGAAGTGTTCGGCCGTCATACATTCGCTCTATTGTCGAGCGGGGTAAATTTGACCCTGCAAATACCGATACGTCAGACTAGGTGCCCAAAATAGGCCCTCGGGGCCGGTTAATCCACCGGGTCTGCGCCAAGCTGGGCCAGTCACCCGACGCCTTTGCATATTGTCTCAGTATTGTCGTTGAAGATTTGCGGGCATGAGGTAATGTCTCCGCCATCCTGGCGTTGGTTTACATCGTCGGTTATGCGCGGCGAAATCTTCGTGGGCGGCTAACCATCATCACCAAGCCCTAGCAGAATGGCGCAACCAAAACGACAACCAAAATTCGGTTGATTGTTTATTTTTCAATAACTTGGTGCCTTTGACAACCAAGTTTGACAACCAAGATTTAAACCCAGAACTAGCGTTTTATCGCGGTCGCGCGTTACCCGCGATGGCTACCGCCCTGGTAAGGACCCGCCAACTTTTTGACCAGGCGACGCCGCCAGGAGCGTCGCGTGAGACCATATAGCGCTTCGTTAGCAATTTCGCCGCCAACGAGATCAAGTCATGTCCACCGCGCAGCAGGCTGCATGAGCCTGGGCCATAAATGATCAGGTGAAACTGCTCCTTCTTGCCGCATGGTCATAGTTCCCAGGCGTGGCGTCGTTACGGAAAGGCTTGAAAACGGACGTTAGGTGGTGCAATGCCGAATTGGCGTTTCGCCCTAGTTGATTCAGTTGTACAGGATGCCATAACGATGCCGTATTGCTTTGTCATTCAGCCTTTTGACGGAGGTAGATTCGACAAACGGTTTGATGACGTATTCAAGCCAGCCATAGAAGAGGCAGAACTAGAGGCTTATCGCATAGATAAAGACCCTTCTGTAAGCATACCCATCAATGAAATTGAGAGCGGTATTCGCGGAGCATCCGTGTGTTTTGCTGATATTACCTTAGACAATCCGAACGTTTGGTTTGAGTTAGGTTATGCTTTAGCAAGTGACAAAGAGATTTGCTTGATCTGTTCCGAAGAACGGAAGACGCAATTTCCATTCGATGTACAACATCGTAATATTATCAAGTACAATGTTGATTCTCCCAGCGATTATCATTCTCTAAAAGTAAAAATCACGACTCGTCTAAAGGCACTTGGAGAAAAAACTGCGAAGCTTGCGGTTATCTCCGTACAATCGCCGATCAAAGAAGAAAGCGGGCTCTCTCAGCACGAAATGATCGTACTTGCCGCAATTATGGAAAATCGAGACGGGCCTGGTGGGAACGTAAGCCATTGGACTATCAAAAACGATTTGGACACCTGGGGGTACAATAACATAGCCTTAAACATTGGCCTCGAGAAATTGATTGGCAGAGGATTGATTGCCGCGAAAAAGGAACACGATCCAAGCGGGGAGTTTTACAACGTCTATTACGTGGAAGAAGCCGGGATGACGTGGTTATTGGATAACTCAGATCGGCTTGAATTGAACAGCCGTAAGGCTAGCACTCCACACCGTGCAACCAGATGGGGGAACGCCACCGGGTCTAATCGGGATGATGAGATTCCCTTTTAAAATTCCTTGGTGACAGTTTTCGAGGTTTTCATAATGCAATTTCCAATTGGGAACGTGATTACAAGTGTAGCTACGGTGATTGCGGTTGTTATCTCAAATAAATTGAGTTCATCGCAATCAGGGCAAGCGAAGTTGTGGGAGCTAAGGCGTCAGGCGTATGGCGTTATCCTATCTGAATTAGCGACGGTGGAACGCATCTGTAGAAGCATCGATTCCTACATCGAGGAGAGCGCTACTCGGTATTATGAAAGCGACGAGCGCAATTCGATGGATAGCCGCAGAAGTCTGCATATGGGAGTTATGTTCCAGCGGTTTTCTGACGATTACCTTATTATATCTCAGAAGTTTGTCGAGCTTTTTGAAGACTTCACAGCCGAGCTTTATGCTGACCCTGGTGAGATATTTCCTATTTCAGAAGATTCAGAAGAAAATTTTAGCGCTACAGTCCGCAAGCATAAGCCGTTGTTACTTGCCCAAGGTCGTACAGAGATTGCAGTTGGGAATGAGTTTCGCCGTTACCTAAATATTCTAAGGTGGCTTCACGTGCTAAAATCTCGTGTTGCCAGTTTCTTAAGCATGAATCCTGATTGATTTTTTGTCGAAATGTTTTCTTCTCCTGGAGAAGTTGCCATAGGGTCTAGGCATAGGGAAACAAGCTCCTTAGTTGGCGCGACTTGCTTACCCTGCGCCCGGCGCATCTTCTCGGGCAGCTCCGGGAATACCTCGGAACCTTTTGTATTTACAATATGTGCACAGAAGCCAATTAAAAGGCAAGGCAAAGTAGGTTATAGGCTCGAATTTTCAGAGTAGAGTTCCTTGATTGTTCTGAGCAGGGCGCAAACGACGAAATGAGCAAGTTGCTGACCAGCGCGCAGCTTTCCGGACACCCAGGGTATCCCAGCGAATGGACCTTAGCGCGTTGGCGGAGAGAAAATGTCGGGCCGCCGTACCAACGGATCATGGGGCGTGTATTTTACGACCCTGCCGCAGTTGAAGAATGGGAACGCAGCAAACGCGGCGGCGGCCATGAACTGCCAGCCCCCAGGAAACGAGGCGCAAAGTCAAAAGCTAAGTTGAGGGGGATTTCAGGAATGCTCACCGTAACGCAGTTGGCGGCAATCCCGGGATTTCCCTGCGAATCGATCCTGCGACGGCTTCGCCGTGAAAATATCGGCCCTCCATTCGTGCGGATCGGAAAGTGCTGTTTTTACGACATGGCGGAAGCCGCCAGATGGCTAGAGAGCCGGATGAAAAGCCACGCACAGCCGGAAGCTCAGATGAGAACGCCATCACCCGAGCGGTCCGAAGATCAGGACGGCGATACTCCGCGATAGAAAGCCGGTGGCGGCGGTGTTTATTCTGACGGCTGGCGCCCCCATCGAATAGATCTGTTGTGTGGTACCAAACGGCGATGCCCGCAGCGGGAGTAGGCCAAAAAGTTGGCGGGTCCTTACCCGGGTGCCACCCATCGCGGGTAACGCGCGACCGCGTTTGTACACCAGCGCGGGAGGTTTTTTTAGTTTCAAAAAACGGTATGCGGATTTTGCATGGCTAAGGATGGAAACACCGCAGAATTCGCTAAAATCCTGGGGATTTCCGTTCAGGCGGTTGGCAAATTTTGCGCGCAGGGCCGAGCCCCTTTAGTTTCAAGAACGGGAAGTGGTGGTATCCTGACCTGCGCGTCGGCCCATGGGCATCTAGTCGCTTGCGATGCGGGGCGCGGGCAGCGTCGCGCGAATGAGGCGGCAGTTGATGATGATTCCCAGGTTCCTGCGGAGGGACAGAAGATCGGAGCTACCAGAAGACCGCGGCGTGCCTGTATCCCTACTAGGCTGCTTTCCCTGAAATCGAACCCCGGATCCATACCGGCACGGACCAGCAAGCGGACGTTAATCAACGGCTACACTTCGTCAAAGATGACCCGCTCTTGTAGCCTTGGCTTGGCTGCCTGTTATTTCTTCGCCAATGATGCGATCCGTGGTGAGCAACGCAGATAATAGAGAAAGTAGGGATCTACGATGTCGAGTACATCGTCATTCCACTCAATAATTTGTATGTTGGGCTCCAAATCCCTTGCGATTTCTGAAATCTGTTCAAGTGCCGATGCCACACTTGAACCTGAAGGCGCATCATCTGAGCATACAC
>JAKAEC010000069.1 GCA_021818425.1 Pseudomonadota bacterium | reverse complement strand
CGCTCGGTGTTTCGTTAGCTTGGGCGGTGGAGCCGCTTGCTGTTCGCCGCTACCTATGGGCTGCCGCCGCGTGCGCCGCAATTCTACCCGCCCTTGCTAGCATCGCTCCGCCCGGCGTGGTGCATTATCATGTGGCGCAGTTGGTGCTGATCTCGCTCACCGCCGGCTGCGTGCTCCGCGCGGTGCACGGAGACTTGTGGTTCGGCTTTCTGGCTGGTCTCTCGGGCGGTTTTGCCATCTGGATGACGCCAGAGACAATGCCCTTTGTTCTGATGGCCTATGCCGCCTTGGCTCTGCGTTGGCTATATGTGCCCAACGCCACGGCGCTGCTGGCCACTGCAGCAGGATGTTTCGACGTTTTGGTGGTCGGATTCTTCATTGACCCTCCAGCGGGTGGTTACGCCATACCGGAAATCGACCGGCTTTCATATGTCTATGTTACGCTGGGGCTGATCCTGCTGGCGAGTTCGGCGGTACTGACACGTATACAAGTCAAGGCAAAGGCCGCGACTTGGCGCGGACCGTTGGGGTTGGCGGTGATGGGGGTGCCGCTGGCTGGGTGGATCGCCGTCTTTCCCGGTGTCATCGAAGGCCCCTCTGGCCTGCTACCGCCCAACGAATTGAAGGCGTTTTTTGGTGTGATCACCGAGCAAATCGCCCCGCACGGCTGGGAGCTGATAGTGTTTCTGCTCCCCGGCGCATGGGCGGTTTTGTATGCAGCTTTGCGAGCCTGGCATGAACGCAAACAGAACTGTGCCAATCTGGTTGAAACGTCGCTGCTCGGTGCGCGGCCACGTTCACCTTTAGCGTGGGCTTATGTCGCGCTTTGTGCTGCGGTGGCATTGGCGCTGGGCGTGGGGTATCTGCTTTTTACCTCATTCTCAGCCATTTTTGCGGCGGCATTATTGCCGATAGCGCTCAGTGAAATTGAGGCAAAAGGCGGCCGCCTTGCAGCCGGGAGGCGGATCGGGCTGCTAGCCTTGATCCTGCTCGTACCGTTCCTGGCGGCAGAGGCGAAAGGCCGCGCAATTCCGCCATCACGTCCTGGTAAAGCCTATCCTTCCTGCAGTCTGCGTCATATTGCGCCGCTGCTAGCCCCAGCTGCGGGGCAGGTAGTGCTGGCGCAGCCTGAGGATACGCCTGAACTGCTTTATCGCAGCCACATCGAAGCTGTTGGCTCGCTCTATGAGCATGGTGTGCCGGCATTCATGAAGGACCGCGCCGCTTGGCGAGCCGCGCCAGGCCGGAGCGAGCCTCGCGCGGTCGTGGCGACGGGCGCTTCATATGTGCTGTTTTGCCCGAAACCGGGTCGCTATTTGTTGGTTGCGGATCTGCCGCCGCATACGCTTTGGGATACGCTTGATAAAGGCAATGTCCCACCCTGGCTCAGGGCCATCGGTCATGATGCAGCGGGTTGGACGCTCTACAAAATCGTCCCGTAAAGGCGCCCACCGGTTTGTGGCGTCGGCACGCCGGTGGTGGCAGGAAACGAGAGCGGCAACCCGCGCAAGGAGCGAACCGCCAAGAAGGCGAAACATTGCGCCTCCAGAGCATCTCCATTCCAGCCCACGGCTTCCACGGGTCGCACGGGCACCTCAAAACGTGCGGTAAGCCCCGCCATAAGCGTCACGTTATGCCGTCCGCCACCGGTCACCAGCACTTGTTTAGGCGGGGCGGGCCATGGCGTTTGCGAGATCGCTGCGCAGATGAAACCTGCCAGGGTCGCGGCGGCGTCAGGGGGCGTTAGCCCGGCCGTTGCACTTTCTACGACGGATGCGAAGCTCAAGCGGTCCAGCGACTTCGGGCCTGGGCGGCTGAAGAAAGGATGGGCCAGCAGCTCTCTCAAGCGCGCCTGGTCGATATTTCCGGTTGCCGCCAGCGCGCCGTCCTTGTCGTACGGCTGGCCGAGATGTTTTTGGGCCAGATCGTCCAGCGGCCCGTTCCCAGGTCCGGTGTCGCAGGCCATGATCTCGCCCTTTGGCCCTAGCCAGGTGGCGTTGGCTACACCACCGATATTTACAATCAGCAGAGGCTTTTCCAGCTCCCGGGCCAGCGCAGCGTGGAACACTGGCACCAGGGGCGCGCCCTGGCCACCACCTGCCACATCCGCGGAGCGGAAATCGTGCACCACCGGCAGGCGCGTGATGTGAGACAGCAGTGCTGCGTCACCAATCTGCCAGGTTCGGCGTACATCGGGTGCGTGCAGGATGGTCTGACCATGAAACCCGATGACATCCGCCGCCCGTCCCAGCACTGTTACCGCCAGAGCATGCTCGCGGGTGAGCTGTGATTCCACTTGGCGTAAAAATGGATCATCCGAGGCCAAGCCAGGGGCTAGGTTCAAAATCCGCCGTAGATCCGCGCGCAGGCCGTCGTCATAAAGCACGGTTGCGGCGGGGCCAAAAGCGCTCACACGCTCGCCATCCGTTTCAATCCAGGCAGTATCGATGCCGTCAAGCGAGGTGCCTGACATCAGTCCGATGGCGCGCAACGGTTTTGTTGAGGCAGTGGTTGTCATGAATTCTGTGCTACGCGGGAGGTGTGGACGGCGGCAAGGGGGGCTGAACGGTAGGATGAGGGCTAAGCAGGGATGGATAGGCGCGGCGAGCCAAGCTTGGCGCATAGCTGTCTGGAGCATAACGGGTTTCTTTTGGCTGCTTTGGTTCCAGGTGTTTTTGGGACACATGCTTCCGCGGATCGACGCTATTTTAGATGGCGCGCCGTTGGCTAACACGCCACCCTGCGATGCCGTACAATGTGATTTCTCGGTTTTTTGGCCGGCCAGCCGACTTGCTCAGCAAAGACAATTTAACACGTTGTACAGTCCCCACGCGTTCAGTCTGTTTCGCGAGCATGTATTGTTCGCAGGCGAGCCTCGCCTTGACTGGTATTATCCACCGCCTAGTTTGCTTCCGCTGTTGCCGCTTGGGCATCTAAGCGTAGGCGTGGCGTTTCTGGTCTGGACAATCCTCATAATCTTGCTGGCCGTGGTGATGCTGAGGACCGCTCGTGTGTCTTGGATGGTCATATGTTGTTCGCTGGTTAGCCCCGCAGCCCTTTGGTGCATAGAGGTGGGGCAATGGGACATTTTTTGTGGAGCGGCGCTCATTGCGGGGTTCTTGTTGCTTTCCCAGCGTCCTTTCGCTAGCGGTATCTTACTTAGCTTGCTTATCTTTAAACCCCAGCCGGCAATCGTCACGCCAGTTGCTTTATTTGCGCAGCGCCATTGGCGAGTTATGATAGGTGGATTAGTGGGAGCCACTGTAATATGCCTTGCGACAACAATGTTGCTGGGAGGCGATGTCTGGCGCCAGTGGTTGTTATTTGGTTTGGCCGATGCACGTCAAAATCTGATTCGAGGACATCCTATTGGCCTGGAAGAGAGCGCGTCCTTATTCTGGGCCTTGCGCAAAGCCGGTGCCAGTTTATCGGAGGCTTTCCTCGCTCAAAACTTGTGCGCTGTGTTTGCGCTTGCAGCAGTATGGCATGCCTGGAGCCGTCCATATTTTGAAAAGCTCGACCGAATTGCCATTGTGGTGATAGCAAGCACATTGGTCTGTCCATACTTTTTTGTTGTCGATCTTGTTGCTCTCGGAATCGTTCTAACGCTCGTTGTGGAACATAAACGATGGCAGATTGGGAGCCTTGATGCTTTGTTGTGGCTGTGGCCAATGCTCAGCCCAGCAATTTTTATCTGGACCGGTTGGCTTTTGTCTCCATTTGTTATGCTGCTAGGACTATTATATTTTTGGTCCATAAATGTACTAAAGTTCCGGACTCTATCAGTTTCCATGAACGCATGACGCACTTGGAAACCTCTCGATATTTTGCCGATCGTTGTGCTAGCCCCTTACTGTTGGGTGCGTGTTAGAATACGCTGCGGGCGTGCTCTTGTAGCTCACGGGGGGCACGTTTGACGTATCGAAGGATTCGCCTCGCCATACGGCTTCGCCTATGAAATCATCGCCATCCACCTCATTCTCCCCGCGTCAGAGCGCGAGCGTCGCTTGCTATATGCACTGCTATTCCTCTGTCCTCGGCTTGGTCTTGTTATTATCTTCATCGTCGGACGTGAGCTGATCTAGCGCATCGTCCCAGCCGCTTTACTGCGCGCGTCTTTGCCCGCTTGGCCTCCTGTGCTACCCGCGCCATTACAGGAGTAGACTATGGCGAAAAGTGAATTTCTAGCCGAGGCGAAAGCCCGCGGCTTTATCTTCCAATGCACGGACGAGGCTGCGCTGGATGAAGCCTGCGCTGCCGGCACCATCGCCGGCTATGCGGGGTTCGACCTCACCGCCGACAGCCTGCATGTGGGGCACATGATTCCGATCATGCTTTTGCGTCTGTTCCAGCGCCATGGTCATCGACCGGTGGCACTGATGGGTGGTGGAACCACCCGCATTGGTGATCCCTCCTTCCGCGAGGAAGCCCGCCAACTTTTATCCGACGAACAGATCGCCAAGAACCTCATTGGCATTCGCAAGAACCTGGAAGCGTTCATCAATTTCGGTGATGGCCCTCAAGACGCGATTTTGGTGAACAATGCTGACTGGCTAGACCAGCTCAGCTATATCGGCCTTCTGCGTGAGGTAGGGATTCATTTTTCCGTCAACCGCATGCTTTCCTTTGACTCCGTAAAAAGCCGGTTGGACCGTGAGCAGGGCCTCACCTTCCTGGAATTCAACTACTCCATCTTGCAGAGCTACGATTTTCGGGAGCTGAACCGCCGCCAGAACGTGGTGCTTCAGATGGGAGGCTCCGACCAATGGGGCAACATCGTCTCCGGGATCGAACTGGTGCGCCGGACGGACCAAAAAACCGTATTCGGCCTTACCACGCCGCTTATCACAACGGCGTCGGGCCAGAAGATGGGCAAGAGCGCTGCGGGCGCGGTTTGGCTCTCGGCCGATAAGCTAAGCCCCTATAACTACTGGCAATTTTGGCGCAACACTGAGGACGCCGATGTTGGCCGGTTTTTACGCCTGTTCACAGATGTGCCATTAGACGAAATCGCAAGACTTGAAGCCCTGGGGGGGGCTGAAATTAACCAGGCCAAGATCGTCCTGGCGACCGAGGCTACTGCGCTCGCTCATGGCCGTAAGGCGGCCGAGGAAGCGGCGGAAACTGCCCGCAAGCTGTTCACGGAAGGCATTGCTGCGGGAACGTTGCCCAGCATCAGTCTGTCGGTGGCGGAGTTCGGCGAAGGGCTGCCAGCTTTTGTTCTTCTGGTAAGGGCGGGTCTCGCGACGTCGAATAGCGAAGCACGTCGTCTCATTCGCGGCGGTGGGGCGCGGCTCGATGATTTGGTGATAACCGACGAGGCGCAGATCATTCTCCCTAAGCCAGAGCAGAAGCTCTCGGCGGGCAAGAAGCAGCATGTATTAGTAAAGCTAGGCAGTTAACGCGGCCGGTAGCTTTGGGCATTCCAATCTCTCCCGGATGCATCGTCGTCTCAGCCTTGGCATGTTCTGGGTGAGGAGCAGAAATCCGGCGGTACAGCGCGCTACATCGACAGCGCCGCTGAGCGTCTGCAGGTGAAGGTGACCGGGTGGGTGGATAACGCTACAGTTATGTCGCCGGCATACGCTTTAAGGCTGGTAGCCCTATTCCGCCTTGCACCCCGCCATCAGCGTGCAGACGCCATTGGTATTCGACGTGCGTGACACTTGGAGGAGCCGCTCCATCGGGGCATGGCGTACCATGTGGCTCACCCCGGCGGTCGCGCCTATGATGATTTTCCGGTCAATCCTAACGCGGCCGAGGCACGCGGGCGCTTCCGTTTCCGGCCATTTGGCCATGTGCCAGGATCCAGTGTCATGCCTTTACCGCGGAGGGGCCAGAATATCCGCGTTGCCTCGATTTACGCTGTTATTCTTGCTAAGCCTTTCCTATTTTGCTCGTAGCAGCCGGTGTTGTGGCCGGCGTTCATAAAACGAATTTTTGTTCAAAATATCTAGCTATTTTGAACGTCATGATGGTGATATATTTTTAGAGATAGCTTTTCTAAAGTAGAAATTCCTAGAGTGAGGCAGTCTGTCGTTTTTAATGGCACCACTGTCCAGCTATATCCCGACGTTCAAATTCCGATATCGGAATCGGTTCACTAAAGAAATTCCCTTGATAAGCGTGACATCCTTGCATTGTAAGAAGCTCCAACTGCTCGCGGGTTTCAACTCCTTCCGCAATGACATCCAAACCAAGGCTGCACCCCATAGCGATGATCGTCTGTACAACCATTGCATCGCTATGACTCCTTGAAAGATGGTCCACAAAAGATTTGTCAATCTTCAACTGGTTCAGAGGTAGCTTGGTAAGATATGCAAGCGATGAGTTTGCTGTGCCGAAATCGTCGATCGACAGCATAATACCTGCATTACGAAGAATTCTTAGCTTCTCGACTGAACCGTCGACATAATCTACCGCTAGACTCTCTGTAATTTCTAATTTTAAGCGGTTTGGTTGCAGCCTAAAACGGGCCACCTCGCCTAGCACCTCATCAACGAATTCCGGTGAACGGAGTTGGCGCACGCTGACATTGACGGACAGTGTCAGATCACGCAATTCGCTATGTGAAGCCCAAGCCCCTAGCTGGTGGCACGCCTGTGCGAGTACCCAACGCCCGAGTGGTTCGATTAATCCATTTTCTTCGGCCTGTGGAATAAATTCACCAGGCTGAATTAATCCCCGCCTGGGATGCTGCCAACGTACGAGCGCCTCAGCGCCGATCAGCCGTCCCTGATAGTCAACTTGTGGCTGATAATATAATACAAACTGCTGGTGTTCGATGGCTTCTCGCAATTGGACCTCGAGATCAGCGCGCATTTCGACTTCGGCCTGCATTTTGTCTTCGAATAATCGCACTGTATTGCGGCCACTCCGCTGTCCCTTTTGCATAGCCAGTTCGGCCTGACGCAATAACGTTCCAGGATCAGTATTTCTGTCTTTAAATACCGTTACACCGATCGATGCCGTGCATACAACGGATTGAGTGCCCAGCTGTATCGGAGCTGCAATTACATGACGAATTTTATCCGCCAACATGATAACACTCTTCACCGTCTGCGTGATATCGCTCCCGAGACCAATGGTTAGCACTACAAAGCTATCGCTATTGAACCGGCCTATGGTGTCGCCATCCCGGACAGCATATTGGATACGTCGGGCCGCCTCGACAAGCAAATCATCGCCTACATTATGACCATATGCGTCATTAACCCTTTGGAACTCGTCGAGGTCGACCATTAGTAGTGCGCCGTATTCCTGCATTTCCGCACTAATGGCCTGCGCGTGGGCGATACGATCGTTCAGTAGCGTACGGTTGGGAAGATGCGTCAAAGGATCGAACAGCTTGAGGTACTCCGCTTCTTCCACTGCCTGCTTTTCGGCAGTTATGTCATGCAGAGCCCCGATATAGTGCAAAGGCCGACCTTGAGTGTCATTCAGTCGAGACAGTGATAGTCGTGCCGTATATAGCTCCCCGTTTTGGCGTCGATTGATAACCTCGCCGGACCAACCTCCCGAGATGGTAAGCTCATCCAAGATTTGTGAACAGACGTTTGGGTCTTGTCCACCTGAGCATATAATCGCCAGTGCCTTTCCAACCGCATCAGCTTGCCGATATCCGCTGATGCGTGTGAACGCCGCATTTACCCGTTCAATTATCCCCTGAGCATCTGCAACGATCATACCGTCCTGGCCCTCGAATGCAATTGCGGCCAAGCGCAGCTCACGCTCAGTGCGACGACGCTCTGTGATATC
>JAKAEC010000068.1 GCA_021818425.1 Pseudomonadota bacterium | reverse complement strand
CAGATAGCAATGCGTCATTCAAATCCAGGATCAAACACCTAGTGATGGTCATCACCGTGCCAGCCGTCACCGTGCCAGCCGTCACCGTGCCAGCCATCACCGTGCCAGCCATCGCCGTGCCAGCCATCGCCGTGCCAGCCACCGGGGCCGTACCAAACGCAACCCGAGAGACCGAGTAGGAGGAGAGGAATCCAAAACAGCTTCTTCATGAGTCAATTCCTCAAAAACTTTCTTTCAGAATAATCCATCATTTAAAACCGTCTTGCCCCCAGTTGCGTCACTGAATCCGCTGACCCGGCGCAGGTGGGCTGCCATGACCGCCGCCATGCATTACGCTGTAATGCTGCTCTCGGCCGCCAGGGTCACCGTTGTCACGTTGGCCGCGATAGTCGCTACCGGATTGCGGACTGCCACCGCCGCCACCATGCGAGTTCCCGGCACCGCCATCATGCCTATTGGGCTCACCGCCACCATGCCAGTTGCCAGTACCAGCATCATGCCTACTGGGCTCGTCGCCACCATGCCAATCACTGCCGCGCGGCGGGCGGCCATAGTCATGAGCTTCAGCCCGGTCCTCATCTCCCTCGCTACTGCCGCCAAACACGCCGATAATTGCCGGCCCACCCACAACATAACTCGGCGAGCCACCATAATACCCGCCAGAAGGGGCATAATAGCCAGGCGGGGAGCTCGCATACCCTGTTGAGTAGCCGCCTCCGTAACCATTTGTGCCGTAGACGCAACCAGCGAGCAGAGGGGCCGTGAAGAATAAGAGGAGCAGAACGCGCGTCATGGCAATCATATAGTATGCCGCAGAGTGGCTGCATTAGGGCGAGATTATAACTTTCCCCAGGCAAAGAAATTTGGGTTCTCCCAGCCTGGCTTGCCATAGCGCAACGGCGAACTGTCAGCCGTCAGCACGGCCCCGCCCGCAGCCTCCAGTATCGCCTGCGGGGCGGCGGTGTCCCATTCCATGGTGCGGCCGAGGCGTGGGTAGAAATCCCCCGCCCCCTCCGCCAAACGCAGGAATTTCAAAGCCGAACCAATATTGATGAGATGCGCAACCTTATGTCGGGCAAGGCAAGCTGCCAGCTCTGGCGCAGACTGATAGTGGCGGGAGGCAAACACAGTTAGCCCCTCTGCCGGCACATGACGGGCGAATATCTTTTCTTCCATATTGCCTTTTTGCCGCCATGCTCCCTGCCCTGCTGCACCGAAATGCAGCTCATACATAGCCGGAGATGCCACAGCGCCGAGAATCGGCGCGCCATCCTCGATCAATCCGATGCAAACGGCAAACTCATCCCGCCCAGCGGCGAACTCGCGGGTACCGTCCAGAGGGTCAACCAACCAGTAGCGTGCACCGGGCAACGTGATGCGCCCAGCCGCCACTTCCTCCTCCGCCACCACCGGAATATCAGGCGCTGCCGTGCGCAATCCCGCGACGATCAGCGCCTCTGCCCGGCGGTCTGCCAGAGTCACAGGTGTGGCGTCGGTCTTGGTCTCCACGGCAAATCCGTCCGCGCGGATGGCTCTAATCACGGCGGCGGCCTCTCCGGCCAAACGTACGGCAAGGGTAAGAAGCTCCTGCATGATCTGTCTCTACCCCTCTCACCCCGACTGGCCAAGCCGCGAGGCGGTGTTATGGTCATCAACGAAAGATGACGGAGTGGTTCGCATGGTTGAGATCGTGTTCGCTAAGTTGGCTCTACCAAAAAATGGAGTACTGGTGCTGCCGGTAGACGAAGGTCTGCCTTTGGTCGGGCAAGCCGCCGAGCTAGATGAAACCTTGGGCGGCGCACTAAGCCGCGCGATGGAGGCGGCAGAGTTTAAGGGCAAGGCCGGGCAAAACCTGAATATCTATAATGCCGGACCGTATAAGCGGGTGCTGCTGGCGGGTGCGGGCAAGCAAGATGCACCCCGCCGCGCGGAACTGCTGGGGGCAGCGATTGTGACTGCTCTAGCCACAGAAAGTGAGGCCGCAATTGTAACCGACGGCTTTAAGGCCGAGCAGGCCGCCGAGATCGGCCTCGGTGCCCGGCTGCGCGCCTACAGATTCGAGAAATACCGTACCACGCAGAAGCCAGATGAAAAAGCAAAACTGAAGATACTGAAATTGCTTACCGCCGAACCGAAAGCCTCCGATGTGGCGTGGAAGATCGCCGAGGCGGTGGCGGTCGGCGTAGACTTCGCACGCGACCTAGTGACCGAACCGGCCAACGTACTCTACCCCGCCGAATTCGCAGAGCGCACGGAAGCGCTGAAAAAACTAGGGCTGAAAGTAGAAGTGTTCGGCCAGAGGGAACTTGAAAAACTCGGCTTCGGTACGCTGCTATCGGTCAACCAAGGCTCTGCGCACGAACCGCGCATGGTGGTGATGCAATGGCTTGGTGCTTCCGGACATGACGAGAACAAGAAAACTGCCAAGAAGCCAAAAAACCCCCTGGTATTCGTGGGCAAGGGAGTGACATTCGACACGGGCGGCATCTCTCTGAAGCCTGCTGCAGGCATGGAAGACATGAAATGGGATATGGCTGGTGCGGGCACCGTGACCGGGCTTATGACGGCCCTCGCCGGGCGCAAGGCGAAAGTGGATGCCATCGGCCTGATTGGTCTCGTGGAGAACATGCCATCAGGCTCGGCCACCCGCCCGGGTGACGTGGTGAAAAGCTATGCAGGTAAGACGGTAGAAATTCTCAACACCGATGCTGAGGGCCGCCTTGTGTTGGCAGATGTACTCTATTACGCACAGCAACGCTTCTCACCAAAATTCATGGTGAATTTGGCGACGCTCACCGGAGCTATCATAGTCGGGCTCGGCCACGAATATGCTGGCGTCTTCTCCAATTCAGACGAACTGGTTAACAAACTTGTAGTGTCTGGGGAAGCGGTAGGCGAGAAGGTCTGGCGCATGCCGCTTTCCAAGGAAGGGGAGGGTTATGACAAGGATATCGACTCTGCCATCGCCGACGTGAAAAATATCGGCTCAGGCCGCGCAGCCGGATCCATCGTCGCCGCGCAATTCCTACAACGCTTCGTCAATGGTACGCCCTGGGCGCATCTTGATATCGCGGGCATGGCCTGGAGCACCAAGGACACGGGGGTGAACCCCAAGGGGGCGACCGCGTTTGGCGTGCGACTGCTGGATCATTTCACCCGAGGGTTTGAGGACTGAAATGTCTGAACTTCTACTCAACAACGTCCTAGGCAACCGGAATGATCCTGAACTGGCCAAGAAACTTCATAATCTTGGCCATCGTGGAGGGCACGTGGAAACACTCGTAGTGAGTGCAGAAGATCTTCCGCGCCGTCGCTTTCATGCGCAGACGGATTACGGCACACCCTGCTTCGTGGTGCTGCCACGTGACGTCACTTTGGATGATGGGTCGTTATTGTATTTAACTGACCATAAAGCAGTAGTACTGAAGGTGGGAGCACAAGACTGGCTGCACCTACAACCGTTGGACGACGGCGCGCTGGCGCTTGGCTATCTGGCGGGCAACCTGCATTGGCGCGTGCGCTTCGCTGATGGCTGTTTGCTGGTGGCGATGGACCAACCCCGCGACACCTATCTTGCCCGACTGCATGAGCTGGAGCGTGAGGGCAAGGTAAAGGTACTTGAATGAGCAACGCTCTGACCCTGCTACGCGGCCTACAATTCGCTGATGGACAGTTCCCCTCCGGCGGGTTCGCGTTTTCATGGGGAGTGGAAAGCTTGGCTACAGACGGGCTGCTCACCCGCGCGGACTGGCCGAACTTCCTAGCGAGCCAGATGGAGCATCGCTGGGCGTCGCACGACCGGCCGTTGGTGGCCCACGCTTTCCAATCCTGGCGGGATCGGGCGGCTTTGATGGAGCTGGATGAACTGGCCGAAGCCCTATCCATCGCTTACGCCGCGAGGGAAGGCTCACGTCGCGCTGGCGCGGCGTTGCTTGGCACCCATGCACGGCTGGGCACACCGGGCGCAGCAGAATACCGGGCGCTGGTAACGACAGGTAGCGTCCTGGGTCATTTGCCGGTGGTGATGGGGGCGGTGCTAGCTGGGAGCGGGCTGGATATGGTAACAGCGCTGGCAGTTTCTGCCCATTCATCTGCGCAGGCGCTCGGCTCGGCGGCCGTGCGCCTGGGCCTCATCGGCGCGTTAGATGCACAGGCGGCATTGCAAAACATCCAACCTAAGCTTGTGGATTTGATCACCTCGCCGATTCCTCCGCTGGGCGACATTGGCAACTTCACGCCGCTGGTCGATATCGCGATGATGCGCCATCCTTTCCAGAAACAGCAGTTATTCTCCAACTGAGGTACCGCGATGAACCTCTCTCCCACCGAGCTTGAACGTCTGACCATCTTCACTGCGGCGGAACATGCACGGCGGCTAAAAGGGCGCGGCGTAAAGCTTTCACACCCTGAGGCGGTGGCACTGATCGCGGATGAAATGCTCCTCGCCGCACGCTGTGGCCAAGCTTACGAGGAGATCGTAAATATGGCGGCGAGGTTGCTTACCCCCTCCGATGTCGAACCAGGCGTGCCAACGCTGACGGAATTTATTGCTGTGGAGGCAAGTTTTCCTGAAGGCACCAAGCTGGTCATCGTCTTCCGCCCCATCGCCGATGGGCAAGAGGACGGCGAAGTTCCGGGCGAAATTATCATGGCTGAAGGCGAGCTTGAGTTGAATGAGGGTCGCGAGCGCGTGGAGATCGAGGTGCTGAACACCGCTGACCGGGACATTCAGGTGCGCAGCCACGCGCATTTCTTCGAAACCAATCCCGCCTTGCAATTTGACCGACGCGCTGCCTTCGGGTTCCGGCTGGATGTGGCTTCGGGTTCCGGCGTGCGGTTTGAGCCCGGCATTTCCCGCAAGGTCACTCTCGTGGCGATGGCGGGGGATCGTATCGTTAAAGGCCAGGGCGGCCTTACGCGCGGGCGGCTGGACGACCCTGAGGTCATGGCAGCAGCCCTCGAGGTGGCCCGAGCGCGCTGCTATAAGGGAGCGTGAGCCATGGTGAAAATTTCACGCGCAGATTATGCCGCCACTTTCGGTCCCACCAAGGGCGATATGGTACGCTTGGGCGACACCGGGCTGTTCGCCGAGATTGAGCATGATTATACGGTATATGGCGACGAGCTGACGACCGGTGCAGGTAAGGTAATGCGCGATGGCGAAGGGTTCCAGACCACCGGCACTCGTGCCAATCGCACTCTGGACGCGGTAGTACAAAACGCCACGATCTTCGATCCCGTGCTCGGTATTGTGAAAGGTGATATCGGCATCTACGGCGGACGTATCGTCGGCGTCGGTAAAGCTGGTAATCCAGATATCATGGCAGGGGTTCACCCAGACCTCCGCACGGGCCCCAACACCGCCGTGCATCATGCGGAGCATTACATCATCACCACCGGTGCCATTGAGAGCCACGCACATTTCCTCTGTCCGCAGCAGAGTGAACACGCGTTGGCAGGCGGCACCACCACGATGATCGGCATGTCGCCAGGGCCTTATTTTGACGTGTCCTGCTCCGGGCCTGAGAGTCTCGGACAGATCATCCAGGCGGCAGAGTATTCGCCACTGAATTTCGGCTTTTTGGGACGCGGCTGTTCCGATCCAGGCGCAGTGGAGGAAAGTGTCTCAGGCGGCGCTTTAGGCGTGAAGATTCACGAGGACTTCGGCGCCTCAGGAGATGTGATCGATGGCTGCCTCGTAGCCGCCGACCGCAGTGACTTCAGCGTGTGCCTGCATACGGACACGATCAATGAATACGGCTTTTGCGAGGATACGATCCGCGCGATCAATGGCCGCTCCATCCATATGTTTCACACGGAAGGCGCAGGCGGAGGCCATGCGCCCGACCTTCTGCGCGTGAACGGCCTTGCTAATGTGGTGCCGGGTTCCACCAATCCCACCAATCCCTTCACCGCCTATGCGCTGAATGAAGGGTTACCAATGACCATGCTGGCACACGCGATGAATTGGCGCCTGGCCGAGGACCTCGCCTTCGCCGAATCCCGTGTGCGACCACAAACCATGGCAGCAGAAGATCTACTGCACGATATGGGGGCGATCTCAATCTTCTCAACCGACAGCCAGGGCATGGGGCGGCTCGCGGAAAACGTCGCCAAGTGCTGGCAGCTTGCGAGCGTGATGAAGAAACGCTTAGGCCGTCTAGAGGAAGAAAAAACCGTGAGAGCGGATAATGAGCGCATCAAGCGCTATCTCGCCAAGCTAACAATCAACCCGGCCATCGCGGCAGGAATTGACGCGCATGTCGGCTCCCTCCAGCCAGGTCGCATGGCGGATTTGGTGTTCTGGCCGCGCGCCAGCTTCGGCATCAAGCCGCGTGTCGTAATGAAAAGTGGCTTCATCGTCTGGGCCACATGCGGCGATGCCAGTGGCTCGATAATGGATATCGAACCAAACCTCCAGCGGCCAATGTGGGGCAGCCTCGGCGGCTCTCCCGCCAAACTGGGCGTGACTTTCGTGTCCCAACTCGCCATTGAGGCGGATAGGCACCGCAAGCTGGGGGTACAAAAAGCCTTCCTGCCGATCTCTAACACCCGGCATCTTGGCAAACAGAACATGTTACATAATGACAGCTTGCCGAAGATTGAGGTTGACAGCGAAACGTTCGAGGTTCGTGCAGATGGCAAATTGCTTGTTAGCGAACCGGTGGCTCATGTGCCGCTAAACCGCAGCTATATGCTACGATGAACCAGCTTGAACTACTCTTCGCTACTGGCAGTGCGGAGCGCACCATTTTAAAAGAACGCCGCGCTGGATATCCTTACAGCGTCACAGCGCCAATAAACCGCGCCGGCACGGCAGAACTCACGCTACAATCTATCTCAGGCGGCCTCTATGGTGGCGAGACCTTAAGCCAGCGCATCGAAATGAGCTGCCATGCGCGGGCAAAACTCATCCAACCGACCGCAACGACGGTGCGCCGCGCGAACAATATTGACCCTGCGCATCAGACAATCGCCCTGCAAGCCGGCCCCCATTCAAACCTTGCCTATCTCGCCCGGCCACTGATCATGATGCCTGGTGCCAAGCTGGTGCAGAACTGGTGGATCACCCTTTACCCCCAAGCCTGTATCACGCTATTCGATGGTTTTCTTAGCCACAGTCCTGGCGATGCCAGGCCAGACTGGCATTTTACCTCCCGCTTAACCGCCTGCGATGCACTCGGCAGACTTTTGGCTGCCGAACGCATGAATATCCGGGGTAATGCGCTGAAGCATTTCACCGCTTTCGGTAAATTCTGGTGTTTCGGTCGAAGCCCACCAGCCGTCTTGCCCCGCCTGCCAAAAGCTCAAATCGGCGCCAGTGCGCTACCTGGCAATGCCGGCTTCACAATCGCCCTCGCCGCGCTGGATGGCGGCGCGCTTTGCGAGGCAATGGAACAAATTTCACCTCTGCTCGTGCCGCCCCCTGTGTGCCGTCATGCCCCTCACAGCTAAACTCTCGGGCGTAACTTATTAGTCCATCTCTCTTACCCTGCACCGCTGGCGATGCACGCACTTGGACGGCACTTTAACATCACCATTGCCACCGACCGGCACGCCCAGAACACCGTTCATGGCTTCGCGGATACGATGCGCCATAAACTAAACGGTCCGATAGGAGCCGGAGCCAAGCACACGGAACAGTTGATGGACGCTGATCCCCTTCTTGCTGGCGGCGATCAGATGTGTGGCCAGAAGCCATTTATGCAAGGGAATATGGCTGCGCTCGTAAACCGTGCCGACTGTGGCAGAGAACGGCTTACGGCAATCGCAGCATTTATAGACGCCGGGATGCCTACTTTGGGCACTATCGGGTTGACGTAGCGAACAGCAGATTTGGTGCTTTAGTCTGACCTGACATCCGGGCGGCGTTGCGTGCCACCCCATCGAAATAGGGATTG
>JAKAEC010000013.1 GCA_021818425.1 Pseudomonadota bacterium | reverse complement strand
CGTATTTGGCTCTAGAATAGCCCCGCACAATGCCGTATGTTCGCGCCCGTCGAAAGCCGCCAGCACTACGGAAGCGGATCTTATCGTACAGCCTCATGTCGAGCCAAACCGGCCTTGATTGCCTCGATCTTCCGGGTCATGACCGATGCGTCTGCGCCCGTGCCTAGCCCCACCAATCAATGGCGGCTCCGCTGACTAAGGCCGTTGCAAGAGCTGTCGGGACTGTAAGAATTGCCGACTGCCATCTCGCCCAGCAAAAGCATATCGGCCTTCGTATCTGCTGCGGCCGCACCGTGTGCCATAGCGTCCAGCGCTTCGGCCTCGCGCATCGCGGTGGATTCGGTGAAATCGCCCGTCGGACGGTCTAATTCCAGCGCGACAACCGAAAGTACGGCCCCGGCTGCTACACAAAGTTGATTGATTGCGGCACCCCCCGCCTTAAAATTTGCCATCATTTGTACGGCGGCCTCCTGCGGATATGGGTTCACACCTTGTGCATACACGCCATGATTCCCCACAAATTCCAGCGCCTGCGCGGTGCCAATGCGTGGCCGCGAATTCGCCTGTCAACCAGCCATAAACACGGCCAAATCTTCCAGTGGCCGAGTGAATCAGGCGGCTTGGTCAATCACGCTTGGCGGACGCGCGCCGCTTTAGCGATGGTCTCCTCGAAGCCGGGTAAATCGCAAAGCCGGGCGCGCAATTGACCGGGGCAGCCAGGGATTAGGCCAGCCGTACCCGTGTTCCCTTCTTACCCGTCGGAGAGTAACCAGCGCGGGCGGTATAGGCGATGGCAATCTGTGATGGGTATCAGGCAGGCACATGAGGCAGCTTCGCGACCAGCGCCGCCGGGGGTGGACCGCCCGTGGCCCAGTCCAACAATTCCACTGTGTGGACGACGGGCACACCAGTATGCTGGCCGATTTGCACGGCGCAGCCGATATTGCCCGTGGCTATCACGTCTGGCGCGAACTGGCTGAGGGTTTCCGCCTTGCGGGTGCCGAGCTGGGCGGAGATTTCGGGCTGGAAGATGTTGTACGTGCCCGCCGAGCCGCAGCAGAGATGCGAATCCACCGGCTGGCGCACGGTGAAGCCCCCCGCGCGCAGCAGGTTCTGCGGAGCTGCGGTGATTTTTTGGCCGTGCTGTAGGGAGCAGGCAGAATGATAGGCAACCGTGAGGGCCGGGATATCGGCACGGGGCGGCAGGCCGGATGCTTCCAGAACCTCAGTGATATCCTTTGCCAGGGCAGAGACTTGCGCGGCCTTGGCAGCGTATAGGGGATCGTTCCGCAGTATAAAGCCGTAATCTTTTACCGTGGTCCCGCAGCCAGAGGCCGTGATGATAATGGCTTCCAGCCCGGCTTCGATCTCTCGCATCCAGACATCGATATTGCGGCGTGCGGATTGTAGGGCTTTCGTTTCCTTGCCCATATGGTGGGTGAGCGCGCCGCAGCATTCTTCGCCGGGTACAAAACTCACCTGATAGCCGCAACGTTTCAGGAGGCGCAGGCTAGCGGCACGAATTTCGGGGCGTAGCACCGGTTCGACGCAGCCCTGCATCAGCACCACGCGGCCGCGCGTGCTCGGAGCATTGACGATGGCGATGACGGCTTGCGGTGGCAGGCGGGGCGGGGCCAGCTTCAGCATGGTGGCGGCTGGACGCAGGAGTTTCACTCCTTGCAGCAAAGGCGCCAAGGGCTGGATGATACGGGCGAGCCGTAAGGCGGCTCGGAAGCGCGGCGGCCGGGGCAGAATGGCGGCCACGGCGGCGCGCAATATGCGCTCGGACCAGGGGCGGCGGTAGCGTTGCTCAATATAGGCGCGGGCATGGTCCACCAGATGCATGTAATTCACGCCAGAAGGGCAAGTGGTCATGCAGGAAAGGCAGGAGAGGCAGCGATCGATATGCTTCACTACGTCCGGGCCGGGGGTACGCTCATTCTCTAGCATGTCCTTGATGAGATAGATGCGTCCGCGGGGGGAATCTAGCTCATCGCCCAGCAGCGCGTATGTGGGGCATGTGGCGATGCAGAAGCCGCAATGCACGCATTTGCGGATGACCGCCTCGGAAGCCGCCATTTGCGGGTTCGCAAGCTGGGCGGAGGAAAAATCAGTCTGCATTGGTCTCGTCTAGGAAGCGGTTGGTCTCGAACACGCCCAGAGGGTCGAAGGCGCGGCGGATGCGGCGGTAGAGTGCTTCGATAGCAGGCGGTTGCGGGTGCAGGGCAGGAAGGCGTTCGCGCAATTCCGCCGGGGCCCGGGCAAGGGTGGCGTGGCCACCCACATGGGCCGCCCGCTGGCGAATTACCTCCTCATGGCCTGCGAGCGAGAGCCAGATGAGGCCGCCGGCCCAGTCTGCTACATAATCTCCGCCCATGGCTAGCAGCGGCGCGATGCTGGCCAATGCACGGCGAGGAGGCAGGCTGAGTCGCCAGAGCGGCGGCCCCGACGGTAGGGCACCGCCGCCTTGGCATGTGGCCCAGAGCGGTGCGGCCTCCGCCTCATCCATTGCTTCGGGTGCGCCGTACTTTGTCAGGACGGCGTTGAGGTGAGCGCGGCGCGAGGCAACCGAAGGGCCGAAGCCATCCAGGCGGATGAGTGTGGCTTGACCTGGAAGATGCGCGGCGGCGGCCACGTCGACGGGTTGGCGCATGGCTTTGCGCATCAGGGCGAAGCCTAGCTCATCCGCCAAGCCGCGCCAGAGGAGTGTTAGGCGCTCGGGCGGGCGGGGCAGCACTTTCAGCGTAACTTCGGTGAGCGCCGCGAGCCGGCCCCAGGAACCGCAGAGGAGCTTCGGCAGGTCGTAGCCGGTGACGTTTTTCACCACTTTCGCCCCGCCGCGGAAAGATTCGCCCCGGCCCGAGACAGCCTCAAACCCCAGCAGATGGTCGCGTACCGCCCCAGCGGAGATGCGGCGCGGGCCTGACACCCCAGCCGCGATGACGCCGCCGATAGTAGACATGAAGGCTCCCCAAGGCTCGAAGGCGAAGCCCTGGCCACGGGCGGAAACCGCCTCGTTTAGCTCCGTCAAGGGCGTGCCGGCCCGGGCGGTAAGCACTAGCTCCGAGGGGTTGTAATCGATAATGCCGGAAAGGGACTTGAGGCTGAGCCGGTCGGTCTCACGGTTAGGGGCGCCGAAATCGGTGCGAGTGCCGCCGCCGATAATTTCCAGCTTGCCACCGCCCGCCAGGGCACCGGAAATAATGTCGCAAACATCTTTCGCATTTTGCGGATTGTACAGAACCACGGACTAGAACCGCGGCAATTCAGGAAAGGGAAGCCTGCCCCGGTGCACGTGCATCCGCCCCAGCTCGGCACAGCGATGCAGCGTTGGAAACACCTTGCCGGGGTTCAGCAGCGAATCAGGGTCGAAGGCGCATTTCAGACGCTGCTGTTGTCGTAAATCCACTTCGCTGAACATCACGGGCATCAAATCGCGTTTTTCCACGCCAACGCCATGCTCTCCGGTCAGCACACCGCCTACCTCCACACAGAGGCGCAGAATATCGGCGCCGAATTCCTCGGCGCGTTCCAGTTCACCAGGCTTGCTGGCATCGTAGAGGATAAGCGGGTGTAAATTGCCGTCACCGGCATGGAACATGTTGGCGACGTCGAGACTATATTGAGCGGCAAGCTCGTTCATACGGCGCAGCACCTTGGGTAATTGGCCGCGAGGTATGGTGCCATCCATGCATAGATAATCGGCCGAGATGCGGCCTACGGCCGGGAAAGCAGCCTTGCGTCCGGCCCAGAAGGCAAGACGCTCGGCCTCATCCTGTGAGGCGCGCAGCGTGACCGCGCCGTTTCTGTTCGCGATGGCCTGTACCTCCTCTAATAGATGATTGCATTCCGCTGCGGGACCATCGAGTTCCACGATCAGCAGCGCCTCGACATCCAGCGGGTAGCCGACATTCACGAAGGCTTCGGCGGCATGGATGGCAGGTTTGTCCATCATTTCCATGCCGGCAGGGATGATTCCCGCCGCGATGGTGTCTGCAACGCATTGTCCGGCGGACTCGACGGTGGGAAACCCGGCAAGGAGCGCCCGTGCAGTTTCGGGCTTGGGTAGAATGCGCACAGTGACTTCGGTGACCACGCCTAACAGTCCTTCCGAACCGACGATGATACCGAGCAGATCCAACCCCGGCGCGTCCAGCGCTTTGCCGCCGATGCGCAAGACCTCGCCGTCGATTGTCACGAACTGCACGCCCAGCACATTGTTGGTGGTAAGGCCGTATTTCAGGCAATGTACGCCGCCGGAATTCTCCGCTACATTGCCGCCGATGGAGCAGGCGATCTGGCTGGACGGATCCGGGGCGTAATAGAATCCCTCGCCTTCCACCGCATTCGTGATGGCGAGGTTGGTAACACCTGGCTGCACCACGGCCAGTCGGTCCTCATAATCAATCTCCAGAACTTTGTTGAATTTGCCCATACCAAGCAGTACTGCATCGGCCAGCGGCAGTGCCCCACCGGAAACTGAGGTGCCAGAGCCGCGCGGCACTACTTTCACGCCATGCTTGTGGCAATAACTAAGCACCGCCGCCACCTGCTCCACAGTTTCCGGCAGCACCACCACCATTGGCGGCTGCCGGTAAGCGGTCAGGCCATCCGATTCATAAGGACGGAGTTCGTCTGGCCGCTCGATTACGCCCTCGCCGGGAACAATCCGGCGCAAGGCGGCGATGATCTCGTCTCGTCTGGCTAGCACCCGCTGGTCCGGCAAGGGCATTTTCAAGGGCATGGCAACCTCATCATCGTCGGCAGTTTACACGGCGTAGTGTGAGCCCGCCAGCGTGCAGCCCGATTTGTTCCTTGTCGTGTCTGGCCTATACTTGCCATTGAGAATGGATGAAGGGCGGCGCAACGCATGGCGAGCGTGGATTTGAACGGCGATCTTGGTGAGAGCTACGGTGCCTGGAAAATGGGTGACGACGTGGCGATGCTGGGCGTGGTCTCCAGCGCCAATATCGCCTGCGGGTTTCATGGCGGCGACCCTGCGGGCATGCTGAAAACCGTGCGCAACGCGGCGGCATGCCATGTTGCCGTCGGCGCGCATGTTTCCTACCCCGACCGTGCCGGATTCGGCCGGCGAAACATGGACGTGGCAAGCGAGGAATTGATCGGCGATGTGATCTACCAGATCGGCGCGCTGCAGGGCATCGCCAAGGCGGCCGGCACCTCCGTGCGGTACGTGAAGCCACACGGCGCACTTTACAATCATATCACACATCATGAGTGCCAGGGATTGGCTGTGATCAAGGCGATCAAGCTGATCGATCCCACCCTGGTGCTGATGGGGCTTGCCGGCGCGCCACTCCTGGATCTTGCCCGAGCCGAAGGGTTAGCGGTGATGCCGGAAATTTTTGCAGACCGCGCCTATACGCCGCAAGGTCTCTTGGTTCCCCGCCGCGAACCTGGTGCCGTGCTGCATGATGCGGACCACATCGCGCAGCGCATGCTGAATTTTGTGCGTACCGGTACGCTCGCTGCCAATGACGGTACAGTGCTGCGGATTGCGGCTGGGTCCATCTGTGTGCATGGAGACAGCCCTGGTGCCGTGGCTACGGCGCAGGCGATCCGGCGGCTGCTCGAGGCGGGGGGCATTAAGGTCAAACCCTTTGTCTGACATGCGTTTCCTGGCGCTCAATCATGAGAGCTTCATTGTTGAGCTGAGAACTCTCGGCGAGACGTTGCTGCTGCTGCAAGCGTTGCGGGCGACTCCCTTGCCAGGAGTCGAGGATGTCATCCCCGCCGCCCGTACGCTGACGATCCGGTTTTCATCGCAGATCGCAAAAGCCGAGGAGCTGGCAGGAGACATTGCGCGAATGAACCTAATGGCAACAACGCTGACGGACGGCAAGTTAGTTGAAGTGCCTGTGGTATATGACGGCGAGGACCTGCCGGAGGTGGCTGCCCTTACCGGGCTCAGCACGCACGAGGTGATCTGCCGCCATAGGGACGCTGAGTATTTCGTAGCGTTTTGCGGCTTCGCGCCGGGCTTTGGCTATCTCGTGGGCGGAGATCCGGCCTTGCATGTGCCTCGTCGTAGGACTCCGCGCGCCCGCATCCCGGCGGGGGCGGTCGCGCTGGCGGGAGATTTTACCGGCGTCTATCCGCGTGTCAGTCCGGGCGGATGGCAATTGATCGGCACGACGCCTTTGAAAATGTGGGACCTTGCACGTACGCCGCCCGCTTATTTCCAGCCCGGCTACCGCGTGCGCTTCTACGATGCCACGACAAAAAATAGGATTTATACAGCCAAAGACAGAGAATTTTCAAAACAAACTGCACCGCGCGTCGATAAAAACGCCGTGCAATTTAGCGTTGTTGTCGCCCCTGTTCCAGCCTTGTTTCAAGATCTTGGGCGCTTCGGCGTGGCCGGGCAGGGCGTTTCCGCCTCTGGCGTGCTGGACCGTTCGTCCTTCAAATCTGCCAACCGCATTGTCGGTAACGATGAAGCCGAGCCCTGCCTGGAATTTACCGGCAGCATTTCGTTCCGCAGTAGCGGAGCTGCCATCATCGGCGTCGCCGGAGCGCCGCGCGGCATCGACCTGCGCAATGCCGCTGGACAAATTCTGCATGCGGCGGCTTACGAGCCCATCGCGCTGGAAAATGGAGACGAGGTGACGTTGTCTGACACTGAAGCGGGGGTGTACAGCTATCTTGCCGTACGCGGAGGGTTTAACATTGAAAGAGTCCTCGGCAGCGCCTCCAGAGATACGCTTTCAGAGATCGGACCAGAGCCGGTTGGTGCGGGCAGCGTGCTAGCGGTGAGGGATGCGACGAAAATCCGGGCCCCTGTCTTGCTCCATGAAATATCCAATTTCGTATTTCCGAGATCAGGTGAGACCGTCACGCTTGATCTCACCCTCGGTCCCCGGACAGATTGGTTCACTCCAGAGGCGCTGAAGGTCCTGGCCAACACTGTCTGGGAGGTGAAGCAGCAATCCAACCGTGTCGGCCTTCGGCTGGACGCGCCGGAGAGCCTCGCCCGCAGCCGGCACGAGGAATTGCCGAGCGAGGTCGTCGTGACGGGCGCGCTGCAGGTGCCGGCCGATGGCAAACCGCTTCTATTTCTGGCCGACCATCCGTTGACCGGCGGCTATCCCGTCATTGGCGTTGTGGCGGATTATCATCTCGACCTTGCTGGGCAGATTCCCGTCGGTGCCAAAATTCGATTCCGGCCTTCCGCACCGTTTCGAGAGATTAAGCCCACACGCAGAGCAAGCATGCGATGAAGAAAATCCTGATTGCGAACCGTGGCGAGATCGCCATGCGTATCATCCGCGCCTGCCGGGATTATGGACTGCGATCAGTCGCGATTTACGCTGACCCGGATGCGGACGCGCCATTCGTGCAGCTCGCCGATGAAGCCTATGCGCTGCATGGTTGCACATCCGCTGAAACATATCTTGATATCGGGAAGATTCTCCATATCGCTAAGCGCGCGCGAGCAGATGCGGTGCATCCCGGCTATGGCTTTCTTTCCGAACGCGCGGAATTCGCCCGTGCGGTGGCGGGCGCCGGGTTGATTTGGATAGGGCCCGATGCGGAGGTGATCGCAGAACTGGGAGATAAGCTCTGCGCCCGAAGGATCGCACAATCCGCCGGAGCGCCTCTGGTGGCTGGTAGCGAAGGCCCGCTCGCTTCATCCGACGAAGTGTTTGCCTTTGCAAAGCTGCATGGCCTGCCGATCGCCATCAAGGCTGTCCATGGCGGCGGCGGGCGCGGCATGAAGGTAGCACGAAAGTTGGACGAGGTGGCGGAGTTTTACGATTCCGCCGTACGCGAGGCGAAGGCCGCGTTTGGTCGTGGAGAATGCTATGTGGAACGCTTTCTAGATCGACCTCGCCATATCGAGGTGCAGATCATCGCTGATAAGTACGGCAAGGTGGTGGTGCTTGGCACGCGGGATTGCTCGCTCCAGCGCCGTAATCAGAAGCTCATCGAGGAAGCGCCAGCCCCTTTCATCACCGATGAGCAGCGCCGCATCATTGAAGACTCGGCAAAACGCATTTGCGCGCTTGCAAACTATTCAAGCGCGGGAACGGTAGAATTTTTGCTCGGGCAGGATGGCGCGGTTTCGTTTCTTGAGGTCAATACTAGGCTACAGGTTGAGCATCCGGTGACGGAGGAAATCACAGGCGTCGATCTGGTGATTGCTCAGTTTCGTGTTGCCGAAGGTCATGCACTTGAGATTTCCGAGGCACCGCCGCGCGGCCATGCCATCGAGTTCCGCATCAACGCTGAGGACCCGGCAAAAGGCTTCATTCCCACTCCAGCGCAGATCACCCGTTTCGAGCCACCGGGCGGTCCAGGAGTGAGGCTGGATAGTGGCGTGGCCTCAGGCTTCGTGATTCCTGCGGAATACGATTCGCTTATCGCTAAGGTGATCGTCAAAGGCAACACACGTGAGGAGGCGCTGCAACGTGCCCGGCGCGCACTAGCGGAATTCGCTATCGAAGGGCCGGCAACGGTGTTGCCCTTCCATCGTGCGGTTCTTGATCACCCGGACTTCACCGGGGAAAATGGCTTTGCCGTACATACGCGTTGGATCGAAACGGATTTTGAAGCTCCACTTCAAGCCGCCGCTCGCCCACCCCCTGCCGAAACGGCGGGGCTTTTGCGTGTGCATATCGATATCGACGGCAAACGCCACCAGATTGGTTTGCCGCGTGGTCTATTTGCGGTGCTTGCCGCGGCGCCCGTGCCATCGGCGCAGCCTGCGCACAAAGAGGATGATGTAAAAGCCCCGATCGCGGGCACATTGCAGAGCTGGAACATCGAGGACAGAACCGAAATCCAGCAAGGCGATCTTCTCGCCATCATGGAGGCGATGAAGATGGAAGTGCGGATCACAGCACCCCGCGCGGGCGTCATCCGGCTGAAAGCGGCGGTCGGCGCGGCGCTGAAGTCCGGCGACACTATCGCGGCATATGAATAGCCCGTGCCGTGCTATGGTTCTCGAAGCAGCCTTGCTCTAAGACCTGCAGCAATGCCGCTTTTCCCGAGGATTCATGACCGACGCTCCACACCGCCCGCTGCTCATCACACATGGCGGCAAATTCCATCTTGATGAAGTGTTCGCCTATGCCGTACTGCGCCTGGCGCTCAGCTTCTTCTGCCCTGGAAAGGACCATGCGCTCATCCGCACCCGCAGGCCGGAGCTGATCGAAGCCGGCGATATCGTATTCGATGTAGGCGGCATCTTCGATGTCACCGCCAATCGGTTCGACCATCACCAGATCGGTGCCCCCACCCGCGCGGATGGCACGCCCTACTCCTCTGCCGGGCTTGTCTGGCAGATTTATGGGGCGCGTGCGGTGGCGGCGCTCCTTGCTCCGGAAGCAGCGCAATTTGTTCCCCTCATCACCGCCAAATTGGATGAAAAGCTGGTGAAGCGCATCGACGAGATCGATAACGGCGTTTCTATGTCTGGCGCAGTGATTCGGGACCCACTGGGCCTTGCCGCTTTGGTGGAAGATTTCAATCCGCCATGGGACAGCCCGGACGCGAACGGCCCAACCGCTGGCGACGATGCGTTCCACCATGCCGCTGCGATGGTATGCGGTGTACTGACCCGGCAGGTGGAGATCCAACGCGCCAAACTTCGGGCCGAGGCGCTGGTGTTGGCCGCGCATGAAGCCTCCGGGGATAAGCGCCTGTTGGTGCTGGAATCGGGTATGCCTTGGAAGAATGTCGTGTTCAGTTACGATCTGCCGGTACTGTTTACTGTCTCGCCAGCTTCCAATGGGAACTGGATGGTTGACACGGTACCGCCCGAGCCTGGTTCCTTCGCGCAACGCTTATCCTTGCCAGAACGTTGGGCCGGGCTACAGGGTGCAGAGCTGGCGGCGGCCAGTGGGGTTGAGGACGCAGTGTTCGTGCATGTGCGCCGTTTCGTCGGCGGGGCAAAAACCCGGGAGGGCGCGATCGCAATGGCGCATTTGGCGCTGGCGGAAGCGGCACCTGGCACCTAAGCCAGAATTTGGCTTGCCGTTGTCGCCTTGCGCGCAGGGCCGGATGGCTTTAGATCATGCCGCCGCGCGATTTAAACGAAAACCGCCTGCCTGCGTCCATAAAGCTTGAGAGCGCGATGAAAATCCTTTTCGCCTTTGAAAATCCACTGCCCAACGCCGAGGCGGACGCGGAAGTGTTTGTTACCACGTCGCGCTATCTGGGTGTGCACCTGGAGGATAACTGGCTGCATGTTCCGGTGACGCGGGAGAACCAGGGCGTGGCGCAGGGGCTGGCAAACATGCCTATCATCCGCGCATTCGCACCGCTGAGGCCCGCAGCCCTACGGCACTTCCTGTGCGGGATCACGATTGGGCTGCGTCGAGAATTCCATCAGGCGGATCTGGTTTATACGCGCAATCTCTGGGTAGCGTGGATGTCAATTCTGTGCGGGCAGCGAGTGGTGTTCGATCATTACCGCCCGTGGCCTGACCAGATTCCCCCCTTGCAGCGCTGGTTGTACAAGCTGTTCACCCATCCGCGTTTCCTGGGCAGCATCTGTCATTCCGAGTACACGCGGCAGAAATATATCGAGCTGGGGGTGCCTTCAGAGAAGCTGCGCTGCATACACAACGGGTTCGAACCCAGGCGCTTTATGACGCCGATTCCGTTGGCTGATGCCAAGGCGCGGATCGGCGTAGCGGCAGAAGCCAAGACGGTGATTTATACGGGGCGGGTGAATCACAAGAAGGGGTTAGAGTTGGTGATTGAGGCGGCGAAGCAATTGCCGCAGCTGACCTTCCTGTTCGTAGGCTCCTATGGCGAGGGCAAGGTGGAGGCGCTGGCGCGGCAGGTGCAGAACATCATCGTCGTGCCCTGGCAGACAGAAGCCACACTCGGTAATTATATCCATGCCGCCGATGTGCTGTTGATTCCGCCCTCCCTGCAGCCTTTGGCAAAGTTCGGCTCCACGGTGCTGCCGTTGAAGCTATTTTTCTATCTCGGTTCCGGGCGGCCGATTCTAGCGGGGCGGACGCCGGATGTGGCAGAGGTGTTGAAGAATGACGAAACGGCCCTGTTAGTACAGCCGGACTCGCTGGAGGCTTTGGTGGCTGGATTGCTGGCGCTGACCGAGGATGAGGTGCTGGCAGCAAAGTTGTCCGCCGGGGCTGCGGCGGATAGCCGGAATTATACATGGAATGCCAGGGCGGAGAAGGTTTTTGCCACAGTCAGCGCTTGGCTGGCGGATGCGGCTAGGCCCAAACCAGGCAACTGGGGGGCGACGCAAGTTACGGCTTGGAAGCGGGGATCGCGTCGCTGGTTCGCACATTTTGCTTGCACACGCTCGGTGATTTTGCCGCCGGATGGCACCGGTCAACGTGCCGAATGAACGCCAGCAACGCCACCCGGCGCGGCAGCCGTCATGGATAGCGAAGTCCCTTCCATCATCCGCACGGTTCTGCATGCGCTATGGGCTCGGCTGACATCGTCTTGCCGGCAGCGGCCAGCCGCGCCATCGCGAATTCTGGTGGCGCCGCATTTGCGGTTGGGCGATGCTTTGCTTGTGACCTCTCTGCTGGCGAAATTGCGGGAGCAGTATCCAACTGCAGAAATCGTGCTCATCAGCACGCTGCCCATGCTCCCGCTCTACCAGACAAAGCCTTATGGCGTGACGGTCTGGCCTTATCATCCCCGCCGGTTCGAGACGGTCGCCGCGATGCTGGCGCAGGCCGGGTTCGATCTCGCCATCATTCCCGGAGACAACCGCCATGGCTGGCTGGCCGCGGCGTTGCGGGCGAAGTGGATCGTCGCACATGCGGGAGACCGTCCCGGGGTCAAAAGTTGGCTAATCGATGAGCTGATTGAATATCCGCAAAACCCTATGGCGATGACCGATATTTTCGCAACCTTGTGCCCGGGTGCAGAGCCACGCCCTTTCAGCAGGGCCGACTGGCCACAGCCAAGCTTCAAGTCGTTCGACTTGCCAGCTTACCCTTATGCCGTGCTGCATGTGGGCGCCAGCACGGCGGTGAAATTATGGTCCGTTGCGCATTGGCGGCATCTGGCGGGCTGGTTGGTCGAACGCGGCGTCACGCCGGTTTGGAGCGGCGGACCCGGAGAAGATATTTTGGTGACGCAGATCGACCCCGAGGGCCGGTATGCCAGCTATGCGGGGCAGCTTGATCTTGCGCAGATGTGGGAGCTGATGGCACAGGCCGCCCTATTCATATCCCCAGATACGGGGGTTGCCCATCTCGCGCGGCTGACCGGTGTTCCCGCCCTTTCGCTCTTTGGCCCCGGCAGTCCGCTGCTGTTCGGTCGCGGACGATTCTGGCGCGACACGCCCTGCGATGAGATCACGATTGAGGGCTTTCCGTGCCGCGACCAGCACGATGTTTTTGAGCGCCACCGCGGATGGATTGAACGCTGCGGTCGCTCCCCTAGGCAATGTTTGGGCAACGTGGGCTGCATGGAACAGATTGGCGTGTCACGCGTAACCGCCGCCATCGACCATTTGTGGGCACGCGGACAATTTTCCCCGGCCGCGGGATCAGAAGCAGCCGGAGGTTGAATGGACGAGCATTCCGCATCCGTGGCCGAGACGGAACAGCATAAGCGCCATCTGGCGCGTGGCTTCAACTGGCTGGGCAGTGGAATCATCATTGCCAGAATCACGGATTTCGCCACCATTATCGCCGTGCTGACCTTCCTAACCAAAACCCAGGTAGGCATAGGCTCGCTGGTGCTCTCCATTGGTATGGTGGTGGAAGCCTTCGACGGTCTCGGCACGGGCGATGCGCTCATTCAGGCGAAAAGCCTGAATGAGCGGCAATTGCAGTCGTTGTTCTGGTTCATCATGGCGCTGGCATTTGTCGTGGGGGCGTTGGCGGTGCTGCTTTCCCCTGCCGTGGGCTGGATTTACGGCATGGAGGGCATCCCGATTTATTTCCTAGCGCTGGCAGCCAAACAGCCCCTGGTGGGCGCGGCGGTGATACCTATCGCCATGCTTAACCGGGAACTGCGCTATGAAAAGATCGCTGTCGTCAACGTAGTCTCCACTTTCGGTGCGGCTATGACGCGGTTGGGCATCGCCATGGCGGGCGGTGGTAGCTGGGCACTGGTGGGCGGATATGTCTCCAGCGGCGTGTTTATCTTGGCGGGAACACTCTGGGCCAGTCCGTTCAAACCGGGATGGCATTTTAATTTCGAATCTATCCGGCCGCTCTTGTCATTTGGGCTACGTTCGGCTGGTGCTAACATCTCCGATCAAATTTTTAAGAATATTGATTACCTGCTCGTAGGCTGGTTTTATGGCGCTGCCTCTCTGGCCGTGTACCGCGTGGCCTTCGACTTGGCGATGGAGCCAGCAATGGCGGTAGGCGCGCTGGTTAACCGCACCGCCCTGCCGGTCTTTGCTCGCGTGGCAGCCGTACCAACGCATCTACGCGAAGCGCTACTCTGGTCCCTGCAGCGCCTCACCACGCTCACAACCCCTTGCATGACGGGGCTGGGACTGATGGCGGTGCCGTTGATGGGGCTGCTGCATGACTCGCAGGGGCATAGTTATGCGGCGGCGGCCGTGCCACTGCAGATTCTGGCAGTGGCAGCGATGTTGCGCGTTGCCACGCAGCTTGTCACGCCCGTGCTGATGAGTTCCGGCCGCCCCGGCACGGCAGCCAAATTATCTTTCGCCACGCTGCTGCTACTGAGCGGCCTTATTCTTCTTGCCGGGCTAACAGTGCGTGGCGATGCCGGGTTGGTCGCCGTGTCCCTAGCTTGGCTAGCAATTTATCCATTTCTGTTGATCTGGAGCGTGAATTATCTGCGGGCGCAATGGCAGGTTTCGCCGCTTGCGTTGTTGAAACCGTTTTTGGCGCCGGGGCTGGTGGTGGCGCTCATGGTGGCGTTTACGTTGGTGGCAAGGGCATTTCCATTTGGCGGTCACGCTGCAGCGCGGATTGCGGCGGCGGTAGTGGCAACCGGGCTGGCTTATGGTGGGTTGGGTTTGTGGGGGAGAAAGACGACACGGGATGGGGCCGCGTAGAATGCGAGTAGGGAATTTATGAAATAACGGGATGCTGGTTGTTTAGAGCAACAAGTTTCTGTTTTCGAAGAAAAGGGTCCACATGATTTTTGGTCGTGATTTAGGATAAACCTATATCAACTGAAATCTGTGATTAGGCGATTACTTTTTCCCAATCGATATCATAACCTGCAGCCGAAGTTCATAGAATGGCGCAGCAGATGAACGAGGCGGGTCTGGATCCGCGTCTGGGGGAGGCCGCCTCGAGTGTCTGCGGGAAGCCCTTCAGCCCGTCCATTTTGGTTTTTAGAGTTTTATCAGATGAATGTATCCATGAGAGGCAAGGCTCTCTCAGCAAAACAAAATAATGCGACTATTTTCTGCCCTAAACTACCCACCTTGCCGCCTGAGTTCCCCGCCACCAGCGCAGCTTCGTCACGTCCACCAGCGTTTCGCCCACCAAACTGTGCCAGCCCTCACGCCGGCCTGGAGGCTGGGCGTAGAGCGTTTCCACGGCGGGCCAGCGGTGGAAGAGGGACCAAGTCCAGACGCGGTGGCGCAGATAGATGGCGCGCAGGCGGCGGGCAACGCGCACATCTGGCACCGCCACGCTTTTTTTGGCCCAAAGCGGTGTGAGGTGGAGTGAGCGGATGAGTGGCCGGTTAAGGGGGGCCATGTAGTTCGAGAACCAGATGGTAAAACTTAGCTCTTTTTGCAGCTCCACGACGGCGCGGTGAAGCTGGATATGTTCGGGGTGGCCGTATTCACCCCAAGGGTTGTGGGTATAAACATCCGCGGCACCCGTGAGAATCGGGCGGAGTTTTTCAATAAGGGTTGTAAAATTGGTATCGTAACGGATTTGGGCCTCGGGTTCAGTGATGGCGATGCCCGTTTTGGTGAGTATAGGGTTTTGCCAATCCACATGTAGGCGGCTGCCGCTTTCCGGAATGGCGAGGTTGACGAGGCGAGGGAGTTTGAGGGCGGCGACGGCGTTTGCACGAGCTTGCACCTTTTCTGGTTTGCCGTGGGGCGCGCCAAAGCACAGCACCACGGGGTCGGCCTTTTCCACGGCGGAAGACAGCCAGAGGATTTCATCGTCAGGGTGCGCGGCCACCACCACGGTGCGGGTCATCTATTTTCCTGGCGCGCGGCCGCCCCACCATTCTCGCGGGCGCTGAGCAGCCCGTCATAAATGTCTTCCAGTACCGCGGTTTGGTGGGCAAGGTTGAAATGCTGTTCCACGCGGCGGCGGGCGGCCTCGCCCATGCGCACGCGCAAGCTGGGATTGGCAAGCAACGTACCAATGGCGGTGGCGAGGGCCTCCGGATCGCGTTCAGGCACCAAGAAGCCGGTTTCTCCTTCCGCGATACCTTCGGGAATGCCGCCAACGCGTGAGCCGATGCTGGCCACGCCAGTGGCTGCGGCTTCTAACATCACCATACCGAGCCCCTCCTCCCGCCCCGAACTAGTTTTAATGCTGGGCAGGGCAAGCATTGCGGCACGGCGCATCCAGATTAGAACCTCGGCATGGGGGAGCGCGCCCAGGAAGTGGATGCGTTCGGCTAGGTGGGTTTCCCGCGCCAGTCGCTCAAGGCTTTTGCGCAGCTTGCCGTCGCCGATGATGACCAGCTGAGCTGTCTGATTGTGCGGAGCGATAAGTGCGAAGGCACGGATCAGATATTCGGTACCTTTCACCTCCTCCAGTCGTGCGACATGCAGGATGCAAGATTCCTCTTGTGCAGGGGTGCGTGGTGCGATGGCACTGGTATCCACGCCGATATAATGTGTCTGCACGAGCTCGGGTGGGAAATCCAGCGCCAGCAGCTTCTCCCGTAGGAAGTTGGAGGCGGCGAGAAATAGGTTGCCCTGCCGCGCAAGCCGCCCGCGTCTCAGCGCGTAATGTACCCAGGCCGGGTTAGCGAGCAGGCCGAACGGCGCCAGCGTGGCGTCGAAGCCGTGAAAGGTGGTAATGAGCGGCACGTTCAGATTGGCGGCCAAAGGCAAGGCGTACACGCCCTCCACTCCGAAATGGGCGTGGATGAGATCGAGCCGCCTTCCTTCCAGCATGTAGAGGTAGGGATGCGGGCTGACGGAGAGCATGTGCCAAGCGGCGGGCAGTAGGCGCATTTTAGGGGCGAGGTCTTCCAGTAACAGCGCTTCTGCTCCCGGCGGGGCCGAGCCATAACGCAACCGGCCTAGATAAAGCGGGCGGTAGCGCTGCAGGCGCTGCGCCTGCTGGGGGATGAAAGGCTCGGAAAGCTTGAACAAATTATGGCGGAAGACTCCGACTTGGCGCATGGGTGCAGCTATTTCAACGCCGCCATTTCGGCATTCAACAGGCCCAATTCCCTTCCGGTTTCGGCGAACAGGGCTATGGCGTGGTCGATCTGCTTCGAACTATGGGCGGCGCTGACGCTGGAGCGTAACAGAGCCAGCCCCTTGGGTGTAGCAGGCGGCAGACTAACATTAGTGTAAAGCCCGGCCTTCAGCAAAGCTGCCCAGAAACCGAAGGCAGCCTCTGCCGAGGGCATGACGGCAGAAACAACGGGGTTGGGTTCGGGGCCAAGCTCGAAACCCAGACCCGCAAGTCCATTGTAAAGTCGCAGCGCGTTTTCGTTGAGGCTGCGGCGCAGCTCCGGCCTTGCGCGCAACTGCTGCAAAGCGGCTAATGTGGCGGCGATATTGGCGGGCGGCAAGGAAGCGGTGAACATATACGGTCGGGAAACAACGCGCAGAATATCTGCGCCTTCTATATCCGTGACCGCGAAACCGCCAATACCCGCGAGGCTCTTAGAGAAGGTGCCAACGATGAAATCCGCATCTGTCTCGATGCCGGCCAGCTCGGCGAGACCACGGCCGGTGGCGCCAAGAACGCCCAGCGAGTGGGCCTCGTCCACCACCAAATAAGCGCCATACTCGCGTTTCACGGCGGCAAATTCCTTTAGGGGGGCAGTGTCGCCCAGCATGGAGTAAATGCCCTCGACGATAACGATCTTCTCGCCCGGCTCACCCGCCAAGCGACGCAGGCGGTTGGCGAGGTCGTCCGGGCTATTATGGCGGAAGCGTGTAACTTGGGCATGGCCAAGCCGCGCGCCGTCATAGATGGAGGCATGAGAGTCCGCGTCCAGCAGCAGGTGGTCGCCCTTGCCTGCGAGGGCAGAGATGATGCCAAGGTTGGCTTGGTATCCGGTGGAGAATACCAAGCCGTGTTTGCGTCCGTAGAAGTCGGCCAGGGCTGCTTCCAGCCGGGCATGGCTGTCATAGCTGCCGTTGGCAATACGCGAGCCAGTGGTGCCGCTCCCCATGGCGCTGGTGGCGGCGTTGGCGGCGTCGATCACCGCCGGGTCGTAGGTGAGGCCGAGATAATTGTTGGTGCCGAGAAGCAACGTCTTCCGCCCCGATATAATCGCCTCGGTCGGAGAAAGCACCTCGTCGAACGGGACATTGAAGGGGTTCGCGCCAGCTTCTTCCAACTGGCGGTACTGCGCCGCCAGGGAAGCGTATTTGTCGAGCAATGCCATCTAGCTACGCGGCTTCCTTCAGGCGCTGAACGGTGGCAACAAGATCGCCCAACGTTTCCACCTCGGCGATCTTGTCTAGTGGCACGGAGATATCAAGCTTGTCCTCGATTTCCATCACGAAATCCATCACCGCGACAGAATCGAGCCCCAAATCCTCGATAATATGGGTCTCGTTGGACAGTGGCCGCGCTTGCGGCAACGCGGCTTGCAGTGTGCCGAAGATAATCTCACGGACTTCATTGGCTTGATCAGTCATTTGGTTGCGTATGGCTCCCTCGGACGTTCCATGCACGACAATCCCGCAAGAGGAGAGATGGCAACCGTGCAATAAAAACTATATAAATTACCTGCCTGCTCTATTAAAGATCGGGCATAGTATTGTCACGAGCCTTCTGGACGAATGGAGCCTTTGGCCTGGTGCAGCCGCTCTGGCGGGGGACGACAAGGTTAGATACGCCGGAGAGAATTGGTTTGGCGCCTTGAAGACAGACAGCTATCTTATTGGTGAGATTTTGCGGCCCTTCGCTGGGGTGCTTTGCCTATTTGTTCTGCTGTTCGCCGGATATAGCTTGACGGGAATGCTATCAGATGCGGTGAACGGGTTGCTGCCCGTAGGCACAATCGCAGCACTGACCTCACTCAAACTCCTTATCGCGTTGGAGGTGTTAATTCCCATCTCGTTGTTCATTGCGGTGGTGGCGGCGTTTGGTCGCCTGCAGGCGGATAGCGAGATTACGGCCATGCTGGCGCTGGGCATGGGGCCTCGCCAGTTCCTACGTCCCGTGCTGGGACTGGCACTGGGGCTGGCGATGTGCGTGGGGGGATTGTCGTTGTTTGTGCGGCCCTGGGCATATGCCACCTCGCATGAGATTTCCCGCCGCGCGGCGGCGGAACTGGATGTGAACGCAATGGAGCCCGGTACTTTCTATGCCAGCCACGACGGCGCGCAGGTTGTATTTCTGGGCAAGCGAGCCGGTCCTCACGGTGCGGCGCAGAATGTGTTCATTGCCAAGCGCAAAGGCGCGCATATCGAAGTGATCTTCGCCCGTCGCGCCAATCCAGCCGTGCCGGTGCAAAATGGGCAGCGCAGCGTGCATCTCTCTGGCGTGCATGTTTACCAGTTCGATCATGGCCATCCGGAGCAGGACCGGTCCCTCGTGGCCGAGGGGCTGAATTTGAACCCGGATGGCCGCGTGGCGGGTGGTGGGGGCTACAGCCCTGTTGCTGCGACCACTGCGCATCTTTTGGCCGCATCTGACGCTGCTGACATTGCCGAACGGCAATGGAGGTTTTCCACGGGGTTTTCTACGCTGTTATTGGCCTTATTGGGTGCCGCCTTGAGCAGGGGCCGTCCGCGGCAGAGTCGCTATGCACGTTTTGGCCCAGCCATTTTGGCCTATTGCATCTATTACTTGCTCTGTACCACGGCCCGAGTTTGGGTGCAGCACGGCGTGGTAGGGCGGGTACCGGGGTTGTGGTGGGCCCCCGCGGCCCTGGCGCTAGCCACCCTGCTCATATGGTGTGCGCCTTCAGCCCGGCGAGTTGTGCGGCGGCTACCCTTCGGGACGGAGCCCGAGATGCCGGTACCCCCGGTTCACCCGCCGCAGATGAGCTGGATGCCGGCTGGCGGGCAAGATGCTGCTTGATCGCTATATTGGCGGGGCGGTTGCCCGGAGTTTCCTGCTGATCGCCGCTGGGCTGACTGTCTTGTTCAGCTTGCTCACCTTCGTCGAACAGCTGGGCTTTGTTGGCCAGGGGCATTACCGTCTCGGCGATGCGCTGAGCTACACGCTGTTGACTGCGCCAGACCTGCTGTTACAGCTGGCGCCGGTTTCCATGCTGCTCGCTGCGTTGCTGGCGCTGGGTGCGTTGGCCAAGCATTCGGAGTTGACCGCCCTGCGCAGCTTTGGTGTTTCCCAGGCCAGAATCATCGGCGCAGTGGTGAAACTTTGCTTGCCGGTGATTGTCGCGCTGTTTTGTCTTGCGCAGTTTGTCATCCCGCCCGCCCAGCAAGCCGCGCAGCGCGAACGCGCCGGCGCCTTGGGGTCTGCGTTGCCGGGGCTTTCGCATGGCGGTTTCTGGGCCCAGAAAAACGGGGTATTCCTTAATGTACAAAGTTTTGCCGGCGCGGCGCTACATGGCGTAACGATTTTCACCTTTGCGCCCTCTGGTGAACTACAAAGCTTGATCGAAGCGGACAACGCCGCACCCCAGGCAGATGGTCAGTGGACCCTCACGGGCGTGACCCGCGACGTTGTTAGCGATGGACAGACTGTGACGGATAAGCCCGTAAAACTGAGTTGGAAGCCGTTTCTTTCCACGCAACAATTGCAATTGCTGGCCATTCCTCCCCAGACGATGCCGCCGCTCGCGCTGTACGCCTATACGCGCGAGCTGAAGCGGCAACATCAGCAGGCGCTAGTATATGAGCAGAGCTTTTGGCGCATGGTGGCGGTTCCGCTTTCGCTGATTGGCATGGCGCTAATCGCCGCACCGTTTGTGTTTGGGCCGCAGCGTTCGGGCGGGGCGGGGCGGCAGATTGTCATAGGCGCGCTGCTGGGGATGGCGTTCGTGCTGGTACAGCGGATCACCTTTTATCTGGGACTGCTGCTAGCGGTGAATCCGGCATTCTCGGCCCTTGCCCCCTCGTTGTTGCTGTTGGCGCTCGGCGGCTGGTTGCTCGAGCGTGGCCATGCGGGTGGTGTAGGTTTCAGAGTGCGATGATATCTGTTTGACCCGATTGCGAGTGTGCCGGTGGCCAGATATGTGAAGCTGGCTCTAGGTAACCCTGATCTGCACCAGGAATGACCGATAATGCGCCTTCTGTACTTCCAAAAGGACGATGAGAACCGCACCCAGGCCCAGAATTTCGAACACGAAATACAGGGCCGGCTGCTTAATAAGGGCCGCGATGAAGAGACCCAATGTGCGGTAGTTGGCGCAGAGTATGCCCCAGCGGCGGATCGCTGGCGCGAAGGCTACGCGGTAGGCGGCGCGTAGGGTCGCTGCGCGCTCGGGCTCGGTGGCCAGTATGATAGCGAATTCCTCGCGGAATTCTGTTGCCCCGCCGCTGGCCCATAGCTGTACTCGGGCATACAGTTGGTGCAGCAGCCCGGTGAGGCCGTTCGGCGTTGTGTCCAGTTTTGGCAGGGCCGCGGACTGCCGCCCCCAACCTAGGAAATTATAATCCTGGCGCTGCATTTCATAAGCGGCAGATTGCACGGCATGGGCTATACCCGAGCACGTCACCAGCGCCCAGGCCCAGCCACCTATATGGCGGGTCATCGCCAGGGCTAGACCCACATATACGGCTGTGAAGGTGACGTAGTCGCAAATGCCGTCAAGCACCTTGCCGAGCTCAGAATACGTTTTGGTGAGGCGGGCAAGCTGGCCGTCAGCCCCATCCATCACATGCCAGGCGAGCATCAGCACGAAGCCCAGGCTAGCGGCCCATTGCGCGCCGTAGAAATAATAGGAAGCGCCAGCGAGAATGCCGCAGCCCATGCCGACGAACGACACGGTGTTGGGCGTGATGCCGTATTCGGCGAAGATCGGCACCAGCCGGGCTGAGATGGGGTGGATGAAATAAAGATTGGTCGGATCTTCGATTTCACGGGCCCGGCGCACTGGCTCCTCCGCATCGTGCGTGGCAACGCTCATTTAAAGTCTGCCGGCGTCCAGTAGCGCCTCGGCTTTACCAAAGGCGATAGGGTCGTCCACGTCCACCCAGAGGCGGTCGCCGATGTCGTGCGCCCGCGCCTTGCCCCATTCGGCCAATACGTTCATGGCGCCCGAGATGCTGTCATCACCGCGTGTCTGGGATTCCTCCAGCGCTGCAAACATGATTGGTGTGCAGTGGAACACGCCGGTATCGAAGCAGTTATAATCGCGGATGATTTTGCCAATATGCAGTAGGCGTTGGCCGTCGCATTTTACGCGAGTCACGTCGTCCGGATCGTTCAGTGGGTTGTCGATATTGAAGTCGACGCCCAGCGTAACCGTTTCCGGCTCATGTTCGGCCGTGATCACCCCACACAGAATCTCGGGGTCCACTAGATGGTCGCACATTATCAGCAGAAATGGCTCATCCAGATATTGCTTGGCCGACAAAACCGAAACGCCATTCGCCCGGTCCCAGGCACGGTTGAAGATACGGGTAATATGGATGGTGGAGCGGCGGGAAAATTCGCCTAGCCGGGCCTGCAATTCATCAGACCGGTAGCCGGTGACGACTAGAAATTCACTTACCCCCGCCGCGTGGGCATTGCCAATCACACGCTCTATCAGTGGCACGCCGCGGATGGGGATGAGCGGCTTCAGCTCTCCCTTCTCGCGCAGGCGCGTGCCTTGACCGGCGGCGACAATCAGGCATCTCATTCGGCGGCTGTGACCGCCAGCAGCGGACGGCAGGTTCGAATGAATTCTTCGGTCATTTCGTGTGCTACATCGTCTGTGAACTGCACCGGTGGGTGCTTGCAGAAATAAGCCGAGGGCCCGGTCAGTACGCCGCCCACGCTGGCTTCCAGCGCCAGCTTGCAGCAGCGGATCATGTCGATGACGACACCGGCGGAATTCGGGCTGTCCTGAACGGAGAGGCGTAGCTCCAAATCCATCGGCACATCGCCGAACTGCAAGCCTTCCATGCGGATGAAGGCGATCTTGTTGTCGTTCTGCCAGGGCACATAGTCGGACGGGCCGATATGGATGTTGTCCTTTTCCATCCGATTCTTCGTCACGGCCTGCACTGCCTCGGTCTTGGACTTCTTCTTGGACGCCAGGCGCTGCTGGTTCTTCATATTCAGGAAGTCTGTGTTGCCGCCGGTGTTGAGCTGGTAGGTATGCAACAGCTTCACGCCGCGCTTGGCGAATAGATCCGTCAGCACGCGATGGGTAATGGTGGCGCCCACCTGGGATTTGATATCGTCGCCGATGATCGGTAGATTGGCTGCTTCGAACTTGTCGGCATAGGCTTTATCGCTGGCGATGAAGACTGGCATGTTGTTCACAAAGGCGCAGCCGGCTTCAAGGGCGCAATCGGCATAGAAGCGCGCAGCGGCTTCGGAGCCCACTGGCATGTAGTTCAGTAGCACATCCGTTTTGGCGGCCTTCAGTTCGGCGACGATTTCCGACTTTGTAAGTTCCTTGGCCTCGGAACGTACGAATGTACGGTCCTCGTCGTAGTCGGCCATGTGTTCGGAGATGCCATCCAGTACTCGGCCCATTTTCACGGTAACGCCCATTTCCGGGATGTTCGGCTCGAATACCTTGGTGCAGTTGGGCTTGGCGAAGATAGCACGGGAGACATCGTGGCCGACCTTGCGGAAATCTACGTCGAACGCGGCAACAACTTGGATGTCGTTCGGCTGGTAGCCGCCGATCTCGGTGTGCATGAGGCCGACGACGCCCTCGGCGCAACGTTCCGGCGTGTAGTAATAAATGCCCTGGATCAGGGAGCTGGCACAATTGCCGATGCCAGCGATTGCGATGCGGATGCCGCCGTTCTTCGCCATAATCAACCTCGTCTCTCGCTAAATTCTGTCTGGGAGCAGGACGCCACCCAGGGCCAAGGCGCCGGATGTCCAAGCACACCCCGGCCATCACAGCTTGCCCGCCATACGCCAAAAATGCATTGGGAATCGCCGTCGTACCTCAACCCCGTACCCTAAAGCCTCCTGCCAATCGCAACCCTGCCAAAACGGCACCGGAACGCCGCGCAATAGTGCGAAAGGCTCCGGACGGACTGCGGGAAAATCTGGGTGAGTCCGAACTCTGCGCGGTAAGTTTGGCCAGGGTCGTAGCTCTTTCTGCCATATGTCGCAAGTGTGACAGACAGGTAAGATAGAAAACCTGGCTTTATTGCAGGCCCGTCAGCGCTGGCAGAAGGCGACAGACTAGAGCGCTATAAAGTTGTGTTTGGCAGTTGGTACGCACATAATTGGGGCTGATCTGTGCCACATAGGGCTTAGTGCGGACCGAGCCGTACCAATGTACCACGCTGGTTCGGGGGCTGAGCACGTGGTCCAGCGCGGCCTGCGCATTGTGGCAAGGGCGGAACCAATGTTCCGAGATTTCCGGTGCCAGCGGGTAGAAACAGGCTGGCTCGTGGATGACGAGTCTTGGTGGCGGTGAGGTCGTTAGCAGCGCTTGATAGATATCGGGCCCCAGCGCGTAAGGGCCAGGGAGGGCTCCATCTGGCAGAGCTGCTATGGTGCGCAGCACAGTGGCGAACAAGGGGGCACCGGGCTCGGCGCCCATTACGGCGTTATTTACGGCCGGCACATACCAGCTCTCCACGGCGCGGAAGGCGCGCCAGCCACCCGGTGCCAAGCGTAGCATCTTGCGCAGTACGTCCAGCCCCAGATGCTTGGCCCAGACTAGGGGCGAGTTCGATTGATAGATCCAATGGGGCCAGACGATGCGCTCTGCCCCGATAAACTGCTGTGTTTCCAGCAGTTCTGTGAGCGATGTCAAGGTGAGGGTATCTACATCCATATAAACGCCGCCGCGGCTGTACAGGAGGGCGGCGCGCAGCAGATCCGCCCGCTGCGTGGGGCTTTGCAACCGGGCGTGCAGAAGGGTGAGGGTCTCGCCGAGTCCAAGCTGAGCTTGCACTGGCGCCAACAGCGCCTGCGGCGAGAGGCGGGAGAGCGTAACGCCTGCAGTCACCACCGCGCCAAGCGCCGGGCCGTCAGCCAGTTCGTCCGTGTGGTGGAGAATGACCTGGTCCATCCCGCTCTTGGCGGCGGCGGAGAGCAGTGCGAAGCCGTGAGCCCAGGTAAGGTGAGGGCCGATCCAACAAAAGTGCAGCGTTCTGGGAATTGACATAAGGAAAGAGTAATCCGGCGGCGGGGAAGACATGCACTGGTGGGGGAGCTAGGCGGCGGACAGACTTGCTGTCAACCGCGCCATCCGGCAAAGCCATTGCCATTCACTTGCGAGTCTGTTAGCGCCATCGGATGGCATCAATGGTAAATTTCAGGCAATATGACTGAGCCTACCCCGACTCACCATCATGGGCTGGTCAAGCGTCTCGCCGATTTCGGAACCATAGCCGAGGCCCTGGACTATGCAGCGCAAGGCCCGACGGGCCTTAATTTCTATTCAGGCAAGGGTATTCTCGCCGAATCGCTTCCCTACGCCACGCTGCGGGTGCAGGCAATCGCCCTGGCCCGCCGGCTGCTCGGCACGGGGTTGAAGCCAGGCGAGCGCGTCGGTCTGCTAGCCGAGAGCGACGGGGATTTTGCCCGCGCCTTCTTTGCCTGCCAATATGCCGGGTTGGTGCCGGCCCCCCTGCCTTTGCCTGCAGCCTTTGGCGGCAAAGAAGGCTATATTGGTTTCCTGCGCCGGATGATCCAGGGGGCGGATGCCCATGCCGTTTTCGGCCCACAAGTGCTTGCGGATTGGCTCGCGGAAGCTGTGGAGGGGTTGAATTTGCGCTGTTCGGGCGTGATTTCCGCCCTAGAAAACGCGCCGATGGCGGCTGAGGGCGGCTTGCCCGTGCCCGAGTCGCTGGCTTATCTGCAATTCTCCTCTGGCTCTACGCGCTTTCCGTTAGGTGTGGCGGTCTCGCAAGCGGCCTTCATGGCTAATGCGCATTACATGGCCAAATACGGTCTGCAGGTGAACGAGAACGATCGCTGCACAAGTTGGTTGCCATATTACCACGACATGGGACTGGTCGGGTTTCTGTTGATGCCAATGGCCTGCCAGCTCTCGGTGGACGTGCTGCCTACGCGCGAATTTGCCCGTCGGCCGTTGCTGTGGTTGCAGTTGATCACCCGCAACAAGGGCAGCATCTCCTTCAGCCCGTCCTTTGGTTACGAGCTTTGCGCACGTCGGGCGCAAACGGCCTCGACGGATGGTATCGACCTTTCCTCCTGGCGCCGGGCCGGAATTGGTGGGGATATGATCCGCCCAGCGGTACTGACGCGCTTTGCCGAACGTTTCGGGAGCATCGGCTTTTCTCAAACCGCCTTCATCCCATGCTATGGCATGGCCGAAGCCACGTTGGCTCTAAGCTTCAGTCCAGATGGCCAAGGGGCGAGGGAGGATGCGGTGGATGGGCTGGTATTGGAACGCGAGCACCGCGCCGTGCCCGCCAACGAGAACAGCGAGCGCACCAGGCATTTCGTGATCTGCGGCCAGATGCTGCCGGCGCACGAGGTGGAGGTGCGCGGGCCAGATAGCACGCTGCTTGCCGAGCGCGAGGTAGGCCATATTTTTGTGCGGGGGCCCAGCCTGATGTTGGGCTATTTCGGTGCACCGGAAGAAACCGCGCGCGTGCTTTCCCGTGATGGTTGGCTGGATACTGGCGATCTAGGCTATTTGATCAATGGGCAGATCGTGATTACCGGCCGAGCGAAGGATCTCGTGATCGTGAATGGCCGCAATGTGTGGCCCCAGGATCTGGAATGGGCAGCTGAGGCGGAAGTTCCCGCCCTGCGTAGTGGCGATGTGGCGGTGTTTTCCACAGATAACGGCGAGGATGAGGAGGTCGTGGTCCTCGTGCAGTGCCGTACCACCGACCCTGCCCAGCGGGAGGCGCTGGCGCTGGAGCTTACGCGCTTCTTCCGCGGTCGCCAGGGGCTTGAAACGCGCGTAGTGCTGGTGCCTCCGCACAGTCTTCCGCAGACCTCGTCGGGCAAGCTTAGCCGTTCGCGTGCCCGGGCGATGTATCTCGACGGCGCCTTTCAACCCCGCGCGCCTGCCACTGCGGCTGAATGAGTCTGTCCCCGCTGGTCGCCGTTACCGGCGGAACAGGGTTTCTGGGGTTGCATTTGGTACCTGCCCTAGCCCAAGCGGGATTGCGCCTGCGACTGCTCGTGCGGCGTCCTGTTACCCATGTCGCCCTTGAGGGACTGGCCTTTGAAACCGTGAATGGCACTCTGGAAGATGAGGCCGCTATGGCGGCATTGGTGCAGGGTGCGGATGTGGTAGTGCATGCGGCGGGATTGATAAAGGCGCGCGACAGGGCCGCGTTCATGCGCGCCAACCGAGACGGCACGGTGGCCGTGGCACGGGCCACGCGGCGCATGGCCCCCATGGCCAAGTTTATCATGATTTCATCCCTTGCTGCGCGGGAACCGCAACTTTCAAATTATGCATTTAGTAAGCGCGCGGCGGAAGACGAGGTCAGGCGGATGTTTGGCGGCGCTGCAGAGCAGTTGGCGATCATTCGCCCGCCCGCGGTCTATGGGCCGTGGGACAGGGAAACCCTGGCGGTTTTTCAGGAAAGTTTATGGAAAGTGGCGCCACTGCTCGGTCACGGTAAGGCAGCGGTGATTCACGCGCGAGATGCCGCGGGGGCGATTGCAGCGATGGTGGGACCAAAGTTCCGGCCGGGATGTTTTGCCTTGGCTGATGAAAATCCGGAAGGCTATGAGATACGCGCGCTGATGACGCAAGCTGCGCGCGCTACGGGCGGCGCGCCTATTTGCATTAATCTGCCAAGGATTCTGGTTCTGTCTGCTGGGTTTTTATCTGAACGACTGAGGAGTGGGCGTGGAACAAGACCAATTTTCACGCTAGGCAAGGCGCGGGAGATGCTACATCCTGATTGGTCTGTTTCTAATTCGGAATTGTTGCCGCGGGAGATTTATAGGCCGCGTATCTCCCTGGCGGCGGGGTTTGCAGAAGCTGTTGCCTGGTACCGACAAGTAGGGTGGTTGAGGCAAAGTGGCTCTGGCTGAATCATGCCCGGTGCGGTGGAAGAAAATCTCACGTCCGTAGCCAAAGGTGACATGGTGATTGGGCACAACAGGCGGGCGCGGGGCCCTTTCCGAAAACAAAACAAATGTCAGTGTATTAGGTTGATTCCTGGCTCATGCCGGTGCCACGGGAGTGCTCGTGCATGCGTACTCCCCTCTGGTGACGGCCATTCCATAATACGCGATAGTCTGGGTATTGTCTGGCAGGACCATTGCGGATGTACGCTTTGGCGAGCGAGCCCGGCTATGACGCCAATGGCAACGGGATGCGCCCTGTGGCTGGCTGGCATTGGGCCATGCCAGCGCAGGTGGATTAGAGTGCTGTCTCGAATACGCGGTAGGTTTTATAGGGCTTGGCGTTCAGGCTTTCGATCATGCGGCGCATCGGCATGTTGTCTTCAAGAATCCATGAGAGTTCGATATGGGTATAGCCCATCTTCAGCCCCTCCCGGCGCACCATGTCAATCATCAGGTACGGCATCAAACTGCCGATCATGTCCTTGGCGGCAGAACGACGCACGCCCATTAGCGGCACGCGCGCGGTCTTCACCCCCGCCACTTTCAGGCGCCAGAGCAGAGTGGTCCAGCCAAAGGGCAAAATCTTACCATTTAGCCCCTTAATCGCCTCGTTAAGGTTGGGTAGCGCGATCATGAAGGCCACCGGCTCGCCATTACGTTCCACCAAGCTGGTCAAGCGCGGGTGCAAAAGCGGTTTGAGCGACTTTGAGAGGTAATCCGTCTCCTCTTCGGTCAATGGTACAAAACCCCAGTTCTGTGACCAAGCATCGTTGAAGATGGAAGTGACGTTTTGAATCTCCTCCTTGATGCGCTTCATGTTGAGAGGCCGTACCTTCAGTCCTGGCGGCAACGTGCGGTCGAGCAGGCGCCGTACGCTGTCAGGCAAATCCACGCGCATGTCGTAAAGATACGCGATGACATCCTTGGCCTTCTGCATGCCCAGCGCCTCTATCTGTTGGGCGACGTAAGGTAGGTCATGGGGCATCAGAAGCATTGGAGGCGTGTCGAACCCGTCGATTAGCGCACCAGTTTCCTCGTTAATGTTAAGGTTGAACGGACCCTGCATGCGTGCCATACCGCGCTGCCTCAGCCAGTTGGCTGCTGTTTCTAGCAGCAGGGCAAACAAGTCAGGATCATTCTCGGCGGCCAGCATGCCGAACATGCCCGGCGCATCCGGGCGCAGGGAGCGGGCCAGCTTGTCAATCTGTGCGGAGATGCGCCCCACGTCGCGCCCATCTCTCACCGCCAGCCAGAACTGCACCTCAGCATGACTGAAGAATGGATTCTTTGAGCTGAGTGCTTCCTCGCGTTCCATATGCAGGGGCGCGATATACGCGGGATCGGTTTGATGCAGCCTCTCGGGCAAGAGGATAAAGCGCTTGAGGAGTTTCTTGTCCGTAACGGGAATAATCTTGATTTCGCTCATTGGTCAAACCGCTCCTGCATCGCACCTGGAGGCTTATTCCGGGGGGGGCTGCCGGTTAGCTCCATTACCCATGGGTAACGCTTTGCTTCCTCCAGGTCATAGCCGAGATTGAACACAGTCGGGCTTTTGGGGCAGTCTTTCGGGTCGGCGACGTAGGAATTGAACAGCTCATCCGGCAGGAAAGAGACGATGCCGTAATTCACTTTCTCATTCTGAAAGTGGTGCAGCAGATGGTCGCGCTTGAGCTTCTGTACGAAACGGTTTTTCGGCTTGTAGTTCAAATGCTGGATACAGTGGACAAACTCGTACACGCACGTGGTGACGAGTGCGGTGCAGAATCCTGCGGCAAAGCCTGTCCATCCCGCCAACTCATAGCCCACTGGCAAGGTGATGACGAGCATGGTGGGTATAGTGTTAAGGGAGGAGCCGAATAGCACTTCGAGCCTGTGCGGATCCTGATGATGATCGAAATGGATGCGCTTCCAGAGAGCGGCACTCCAGTGCATGCGGTAGAGCCAACGCCCATGTAGTACAAAGCGGTGCAGCCCGTACCAAGCCAGGGGATAGACGATGAGCACCGCCACGGTGGGCACTACGATCTGTTGCCAGTGCCAGGCCGTAAACAGTGCGTAGGCGCCGGCAAGCACGGCTAGGCAGGCGTAGAGGCTGATGGCGGGGTACGTGAGATAGGCCGCCCAGAGTTCCCGTAGGCTCATCCGCCCAAGATCATACGAACGACCATGCCAAGCACGGCCCCAAACAAGTTTCTTTGCCATGCCGTGTACCGCTCACGCTCCGGGAAATGATTGGAAACCGTGCATGTCCGCCGGTCCCGTCAGCTGGGGCTGCATAGCATGGGCACTTCGGCAGTGGCAAACCGCCATTACTGGCGGCGTAGGGCTGTCCAGCTTCGGCCGCGGAACTGCGCCAGCACGGAATGGTGGCCGCGCACGGCAGCGGCGTGGGGCATGGACGTACCGACCTGCTTCCCCCGCACCAAGGTGAGCAAGCCGGAAGCGATGATGAGCGTGGCGCCGAGCAGGGTAAAGCGGTTCACCCCGTTCTGGAACACCAGATAGCCGAGAATGATGGCCCAGAGCATCTGACTGTACTGTATAGGGCCGACATAGGCTGCCGGCGCCCTGGTGGTGGAGGAAGCAAGTAGCATGTTCGCCAGCGCCGCGAGCAGCCCGTAGCTTGCTAGTAGCCCCCATTGCTGCGTATTCGGCCACACGAAGCTCGGCAGCATCAACAGCCCAGGGATGCATATGGAGCCCAGAATCCCTGCGCCAAGCAGGGAGATGCGCTTTTCCTTGCGTCCCGCCGCGCGGAACGACACCACCGAAACAGCGCCCCCGAATCCTGCAAACAGTGCTCCTACGTGCCCGATGGAAAGTGGCGTATAGCCCGGCCGCAGCACGATGATGACCCCGGCGAAGCCGATCGCCACCGCCATCCAGCGCGACACCTTGACCCGCTCCTTCAGGAACAGCACGGACATGATGGTGACGAAGGCTGGCTGCAGAAACATTAGAGCGAAAGCCTCCGCCATGGGTAGGTGGGTAAAGGCGGTGACGCTGCCGATGACCCCAAAGGCAAAAGAAAAGAAGCGCAGTAACCAGACTTTGCGGCGGCGCGCGGTGAATATGTCCCGTAGTCTGTCGCCCGGTCTCATCGCCCAGGGGAATACCGCCAGCGCAAACATCCCGCCAAAAAAAGCCGATTCAAATGGTGGCAGCGCACCATGAATCAGCTTCACGCTGGCGTCGCTGAAAGAGAAGGCGGCAAAGGCCGCCAAGGCCAGAAGCACGCCCTTCAGCGTTTCGTCTTTCCCGGTATGGAGCATATTGGTCATGGCGGGGATTACCTGTGCGAGCGGGGCGAAGCCAGCTCTGCCGCATCTGGCCTGTTCCAGGGCTTAGCGCAAGCGCAGCTGCGCATGGCAGCGCTAGAAATTTCAGGATGCGGGAACCCATACCGAGATTGTCCGACTTTGTAGGGCAAGCCGGTTGTGTGCTTTGAGTGCGGCCAGAAATGTCGGCCCAAACGTTACGCGGCGTTGCGGGTCCGGTCCATCTCGTCGCCACCCGCAAAGCTAAACCCCAGAACATTAGCGGCAAGTCACGAAAAGATGAACCACCAAGCTTGTGGGTCACCGCGACTTTGCCAGCACTAGCTTCAGGCTAGGCAAAGCGCGGAAAGGAACACAAGCACATAATCGCTGCCCTGACTGGCGAAAGCCTGCCAGACGGAGGCTCGTGGTATCCGCATGCTTGCGAACAAGTACGGACCGTCGAACTGGAAGGTCAGCCATAGCAGCAGTTCCCCGCTCATCACCCCCCGCCAGCCATCGCAGCAGGGCGGGCCAGCGTCTTTGCAGAAGCAGCGACAGTCCGGCACCCATGGGTAGTGCGGGAGATTCCACTTGATGAACAGCGCTAGCACTAACAGGCAGGCCGAAAGCCACAAACCAGCTTCCCCGCCGAGGACGAAGACGTAAGCCCTGCCGTCTCGAACACCATGTCTAGCGATTGCGGATATTGTCTACCATGGCAGGCCACCTGCCCGATATGCGGATTCTCAGTATTGATGCCGGGCAACTCGGCGCCGTTGCGTCAAATGCGTCGATGCAATCGAGCACGCAGCGCTCGGCCTCGGTGCTAGGACGAAGCTGGAAGAGATGCGAGGCTAGGCGCCTTTGGCGCACGAGCCTGCCGCCCTGGGTGATGAGCACTTTGCCATTGCCGATCCGGGCGCATCGACCTCCTCGTAATCCAGGAAGGAATTATAGAGATTACCGATATTGCCTAGCTCTCTGGAAACCGGGACTTGCTTTGTTGGGTCCGACCCCGAGGCAGTCCGTACGACAGACGATCATGCCGTCCTCCACTCCCAGCTCCATGAATACATAGCGCAGGGCAAGAATCTTGGCGGTGAGTTCCTCGCGCGTTACCATCACCTTGCCGTCCTGGTGGCTGCACTGCTTTTCGTCGGAAAATTGATTTTCGAACTACAAGGCGCCAGCTCCGCCCCGAACATCTTCTCGGTCAGAAGATTTAGGTGTCCTATGCATTGCCGAAGTCCGCGTCGATATCTGCGATGATAGGCACGAAGTGGGTTTCAAAATTGTCTATTTCGTCCTGAATTTCTGTCCCCCTGGCCAAATTGTCTGCCGCGTGGGAGGCGTCCATCTTGCGGAACAGATCGCAGAGCTCGTACGTATTGGCTTGGCGTAGGAAGGTGTAAATCATCCTCGATGAGCGTTGGCACGGAGTTTTTTCGTGCACGGACTGATCTGGCTGCAGGTCAAAGGGCGGAGCGCATGGCCGCGATCATCCAGTCCGAGAGGCAGATATACCTCTTGTGGTGCCGGAATGTTTCATAATGGAGATTATTTGTTGTTGGGCAATGAAACCGTGCCGGCATTAAGCGACTGAGTGCAGTTCGCGGGTTGGCGTTGTATTTTGCCATGTCGCGGCGGAGGAGTGTGGCGGTGTAGCGGGCAACGTCCAGCTCCGTTGGGAAACGTCTCTGCGACTACATCCGGGCCACGGCCTCCGAGGAGATTCCATCCCAGTTGATGCCCTTTGGCGGCGGTGAGTTCATTCACGCTATGAAGGCTGTCTTGGTATGACATTGAATGCCCCCGATTTTGGCTGGTGCGGCAAATCACTTATGTCCAAAACGGTTTGGCGTCGGAAAATTTAGTTAAAGAATCTGAATAAAAATGTGAAACTAAACACAAAACTCTCTGGCATGGCATAAAATTTATACAAGGCTGTTGGAATTACCCAAACGCCGAGAGATCTTGAGGGCTATTGAGATTGGCGAAGGGGTCTCGCGGGGAGACAAAACTGACCGTCCGCGCCCCGCAGAGCGCCAGCGCATCCCGCACCTTGTATTTGGTGTCCTGGCGCAGGAAATCCTCCAATTCAGGCAGGAAGGCGATCGGCCAGAGCGAAGCGAGATGGTGCTGCCGCCCGGCATAAACCGCAACGGATGGGCCGGGCGAGAGATCCGTCGCCAGGGTTCGCGGAAAAAACGGCGTATCCACTGGCATGGTGAGCAGGAATTCCGCCCCTTCATCGGCAGCCCAGCGTAACCCTGCCGCAACCCCTGCCAGCGGCCCACAACCGGCAAATGCCGGAGCATCCGCCACTACTTTCAGCCCGTAGGCTGCGAAACGGGAAGGATCGCAGTTGGCACTAATGGCAATGGAAGATGCCTGCGGGAGCAACCGTTCCAGCACATGCTCAATAAGTGGACGGCCATGCAGGGAAACGAATGCTTTGTCCGTCCCGCCAAAGCGTGTAGCCTTGCCTCCATCCAGGATTAGCGCCGCGAGTGTCATATCAGGGAATTTCGCTGTAAATCCCCTGGGGCGAACGACGGGGATCGAACCCGCGACAACCGGTACCACAAACCGGCGCTCTACCAACTGAGCTACGTCCGCCAACCAGGATGGCGCGTCCTAACGCGGTCATGCCAGCGCCGTCAATGGCCTTGCGGCCACCCAGCTCTCCAGGCGCCGCAAGGCCTCTTCTAGCACGTGGAACTGCTTGCAGAAGGCAAAGCGCGCATAGTGGTGCGGCCCGTCACCCGCGTAGAAGGCGGAGACCGGAATCGCCGCTACACCCGCCTGCCTGGTAATTGCCTCGCAAAACGCCACATCACCTCCTTCAAACCCCAAGGAGGAAACATCCGCGGTGATGAAATAGCTGCCAAAGGCGGGCAGGGTGGAAAAGCCAAGCCGTTTCAGTCCGGCATCAAGTAAGTCCTTCCGCTCTTCCAGTCCGGCGGCCAATTTTTCGAAATATGAGTCTGGTTTGGCGAGCCCATAGGCCACTGCGCGCTGCAAATTCGGCGGGGTAGCGAAGGTGAGGTTCTGATGCGCCTTGGCCACCAGCGCCATCAGCGGTACGGGGCCGGAAACATAGCCTACCTTCCAGCCGGTAAGGGAGAACGTCTTGCCCGCGCTGCCTATGCGCAAGCTCCGTTCCGCCATGCCAGGCAGGGTAGCCAACGGAACATGCTTCGCGCCCGAGAACACCAAATGCTCGTAAACCTCATCGCATACGGCATAGGCATCGTGCCTGCGCAGAAGTCCGGCGATGAATGCCAGCTCATCTTGGCTAAACACCTTGCCGGTAGGATTCATGGGTGAGTTCAGCATCAGCAGCTTGGTTTTCGGCCCGAATGCGGCGGCAAGTTCCGCGCGCGGTAATGCCCAATCTGGCGGTTCTAGCCGCACGAGCTTTGGCATTGCGCCCAACATCTTCACCACGGGCAGATAGGTGTCGTAAAGCGGCTCTATCAGCACCACCTCGTCACCGGGGTTGAGTAGCGCCATCAGGCTGGCGGTAATCGCTTCGGTAGCGCCGGATGTTACAACCACACCAGAGGCAGAGTCGATTTCAATTCCGTAGAACCGCGCACTCGCGGCCGCCACGGCATCGCGCAACTCCGGCAAGCCGGTGAGCGGGGGGTATTGGTTGCAGCCATCCAGCAGCGCATCGGCGGCTGTGCGCACAATGTCCTCGGGTCCTTCCGTGTCTGGAAACCCTTGGCCTAAATTGATGGCGTTGTGCTTCACGGCCAGAGCGGACATTACCGTGAAGATTGTCGTACCCATATTGGTTAGAAGGGCGTTGGCGTGTTTCACGTTGAGAAGAAGCCCTTTGTCATTGTCCGAGTTTAACCACCTAAAGCGCACGCGGCAAGATTGCACAAAAAATAGGCTAAAATCGTCGCCGCTTGAGCAAAATCCCGTTTTGGCCTTTGATAGCTTTGCCGCAATCGCGGCGGCGTGCGGAAAACCATTCTGGCACGGTGCGTGCAAGGCGTGATGTGTCAGCCCATTGGCTGACGCACGCTTGCCCGCCGGCTGCCCAGGACGGGGTTACGGGCGTGCTGTCCGACGAACATATGAGGAGGACGCGTGGGCCCGGGCCCTGCGTGAACCAGATGAAGAAGATCGAAGCGATCATCAAGCCGTTCAAGCTCGATGAAGTGAAGGAGGCGCTGCACGAGGTTGGTTTGCAGGGCATCACTGTCGTTGAGGCAAAAGGATTCGGTCGGCAAAAAGGCCATACCGAACTCTACCGCGGCGCCGAATATGTGGTGGATTTTCTGCCCAAGGTGAAAATCGAAGTTGTCTGTGAAGACACGCTGGTGGAACGCGCTGTCGAGGCCATCACCAACGCGGCCCGCACCGGGCGCATTGGGGATGGTAAAATCTTCATCTCCTCCGTCGAAGAAGCGATTCGCATTCGGACCGGCGAAAAGGGCGAAGCGGCCGTCTGAGCAGGCATTGCCAAGCGGCCCGGCATGTTTAACATGCCGGGCGCTACGCGTTTCATAGCGGTCGCATGGTGCGCGCCGTGGGCATTAACGAGTATCATTTATACAACGGGGAAAGAGCATGGCTAAGAAGGCCGAGGGCGGCGATGCCGTCGCCAAGGTTCTCAATCTGATCAAGGAGAACGGGATCGAGTATGTCGACCTGCGCTTCACCGATCCCAGGGGCAAGTGGCAGCACACCGCCCAGCACATCTCGACGGTCGATGAAGATAGCCTGAAGAACGGCTTCATGTTCGATGGCTCCTCCATCGCCGGCTGGAAGGCGATTAACGAGTCTGACATGATCCTGCAGCCGGATCTGGACAGTGCTGTGCTGGACCCGTTCTCGGCCAAGCCGAGCCTAATCCTTTTCTGCGACATCATCGAGCCCGCGACCGGCCAAGGGTATGCCCGCGACCCGCGCTCCACGGCAAAAAAGGCCGAGGCTTACCTGAAGTCCACCGGCATCGGCGATGCCGCCTTCATTGGCGCAGAAGCTGAGTTTTTCGTGTTCGACAACGTGAAGTTCGGCACCGGCGGTAATTACGGTACTTATCAATTGGACTCCATTGAAGGTCCCGGCTCTAGCCTGAAAGATTACCCCGAGGGTAATATGGGCCACCGACCGGCCGTGAAGGGTGGTTACTTCCCCGTGCCGCCGGTTGACAGCGAGTCTGACCTACGCGCCGAGATGCTCTCCGCTATGGGTGAGATGGGCCTGCCGATCGAGAAGCACCATCACGAGGTGGCGCAGTCTCAGCACGAATTGGGCACTAAGTTCAGCACCCTAACCACCATGGCCGACCAGATGCAGATCTACAAGTACTGCGTCCACAACGTCGCCCACTCCTATGGCAAGACTGCGACCTTCATGCCGAAGCCTATTTATGGTGATAACGGCTCGGGCATGCACACCCACCTGTCCATCTGGAAGGCCGGTAAGCCTCTTTTCGCGGGCAATGGCTATGCGGACCTCTCGGAGATGTGCTTGTATGCCATCGGTGGCATCATCAAGCACGCCAAGGCGATCAACGCATTCTCGAATCCCACGACGAACAGTTACAAGCGCCTGATCCCCGGCTTCGAGGCCCCGGTGCTGCTTGCCTATTCCGCCCGCAATCGCTCTGCTTCATGTCGCATTCCATACACCACCAGCCCGAAAGCGAAGCGCGTTGAGGTCCGTTTCCCCGACCCGACCTGCAACCCGTACCTTTCTTTCTCCGCGCTGTTGATGGCGGCACTTGACGGCATCAAGAACAAGATCCACCCAGGCGACCCGATGGACAAGGACCTCTACGACCTGCCGCCGGAGGAGTTGAAGGATATCCCGACCGTCTGCGGCAGCTTGCGTGAAGCCCTGACCGCCCTGGAAGCTGACCACGAGTTCCTGCTGCAGGGTGACGTGTTCTCCAAGGAGCAAATCGAGAGTTATATCGAGCTGAAATGGAAGGAAGTTTACAAGTTCGAACACACTCCACACCCGGTGGAGTTTGAAATGTACTACTCCGCCTGATCTGAAGGGTTATCTAACGGAAGCGGCGCCGTAAGGCGCCGCTTTTGTTTGGGCGATGAAAGCGCGGGGCAGCGTCCGTCGCGGCGGCATTGCCAGGGCAGGAACAGGCCTATATGCCGCCCTTGCAGCCATGACCTACAGCGTTAAGGAAATTTTCTACACCCTCCAAGGCGAGGGCCGGAATGCTGGCCGCGCGGCCGTGTTCTGCCGCTTTGCCGGGTGCAATCTGTGGACCGGGCGTGAGGTCGATCGTGACACTGCTGCTTGCCGGTTCTGCGATACGGATTTCGTGGGCACTAATGGTACCGGCGGCGGGCGCTTTGCCACTGCGCGGGATCTGGCTCACGCCATTGCTGCCGCTAGGCCCTCTGCGGCACCGCAAGAAGCGCTAGTAGTGTTGACCGGGGGCGAGCCATTGTTGCAACTGGATGATGCCCTGGTGGCCGCCTTGCACGAGGCCGGGTTTGAGATTGCGGTGGAGACCAATGGGACCATCGCCCCGCCAGACGGGATCGATTGGCTGTGCGTCAGCCCCAAGGCTGGGGCGAAGTTGGCGGTGGAGAAGGGCGATGAGTTAAAGCTCGTCTTCCCGCAGGCGGGCACGGAACCGGCCTGCTTTGAAGCGCTTGGCTTCACTCATTTCCTGCTGCAACCGATGGACGGACCCAACCAGGCCGCGAACACGCAGGCGGCAGTGGAATTCTGCATGGCCAACCCGCGCTGGCGGCTCTCCCTGCAGATGCATAAATTTCTAGGAATCCGTTGATGTACGAGCTGAGTAAGCAATTCATCTTCGACGCCGCGCACACACTGGATCGCAAGATCGACGTCGAATCTAGCCGCCGCATCCATGGCCATACCTATCTGGCAGAGGTAACGGTACGGGGTGTTGCTGATTCTGCCACCGGAATGGTGATGGATGTGGGGCTACTGGGGCGGCTGCTTGAGTCCACCCGCGATGCGCTGGACCATCGCTTTTTGGACGAGGTGCCTGAGCTCGGCCCCGCGACGATGGAAAATCTCTGCGCTTGGATTTGGGCTCGCCTAGCCCCTGTCTGCCCCGCGTTGTATCGGGTGGCCATTTCGCGTGCTTCCAGCCAGGATCGCTGTGTCTATTTTGGCCCGGAGACCGCATGAGCTTGGATTCGAACGCTGCCCTCGTATTGTTTTCTGGCGGTCAGGATTCCGCCACGTGCCTAGCCTGGGCGCTTGCGCGCTTTGGTCGGGTGGAGACGTTAGGCTTTGATTACGGTCAGCGCCACCGCGTGGAGCTGGATTTGCGTGTCCCGCTACGGGTCGGCTTCGCTGCAAGCTTCCCGGTCTGGGCGGAAAGACTCGGGGAGGATCATGTGATCGACCTCTCGGTACTCGGACAGATCAGCGATACATCACTCACCAAGGATGTTGCCATCGCCATGCAGGCGAACGCGCTGCCCAACACCTTCGTACCAGGGCGGAATTTATTATTTTTCACTTTTGCCGCCGCCATTGCCTATCGGCGCGGAATCAAACATGTCGTTGCAGGTGTGTGTGAGACGGATTATTCCGGTTATCCGGATTGTCGGGACGATACGGTGAAGGCCCTGCAGGCCGCGCTGAATCTGGGCATGGAAAGCCGCTTCGTGTTGCACACCCCGCTGATGTGGATCGACAAGGCGCAAACCTGGGCCTTGGCGCAGGATCTGGGAGGCAAGGTATTGGTGGAGTTGATCCGTACGTCCTCGCATAGCTGCTACCATGGCGCGCGGGAGACGCTGCACGATTGGGGCTATGGCTGCGGTTCTTGCCCCGCCTGTGAATTGCGCGCTAACGGCTGGGAAAAATTCCGCGCTGCCTGAAAGGAGGC
>JAKAEC010000067.1 GCA_021818425.1 Pseudomonadota bacterium | reverse complement strand
ACGAGACTGATAGCAAACTTGCGCTTCCACTCCGGTATTGGCCAACAGCGTCATCACCGCCGCACTAGTTGCCTCCACTTGCGCCTGATACGGGTCGCCTGCCTTGATAATGCTCTCAGGCAGTCCGTGCGCAGAAAACAGAACTCGTAACCGCAAGCCCTTCTTTTGGGCCATCGCATCCTCAATCGCCTCGCGCACCAGCGCCGCAATGGACGCTACATATGCTTTGTCATCGAACCAACAGCATAAAGTTGTTACTTGCACTGTTAGTCCGGCCTCCGCCACGGCCTCACGCCAATTAGTGAGGGATGACCCAGTGGTAGTGGTCGAGAACTGCGGATAGAGCGGAAGCAGTAAAACTCTCTCTGGCGCCCAAGCCTTTAGCTCGCGTATTGTCTCCCGTGCAAACGGGTGCCAGTAGCGCATTGCAATGAAACAGCGATAATCCGGCCCGAGATTTGCCTCCAGCGCACTTGCCTGAGCCTGAGTTAGCTCTAACAAAGGCGATTTACCGCCCATCAGCTGATAATTCTCATAGGCTGCCTTGGACGAGGACCGCGCGATCAGTCTCGAGAGCCAGACTCGAATAAACCACGGCGCGCGGATGATCGCCTTGTCCAAAAATAGATTTACCCGGAAGGGTTTGATCGCCTCCGGCCTGTCCGGCCCGCCCAGATTAAACAGGACGATTGCGGTTCTCATCCCCGCCTCACTAGCTCCACCAACCTCGCTACATGTGCCTCCGGCACATCTGGGGTGATGCCGTGACCAAGATTGAAGATATGAGGGTACCCGTGCATTTCGCCCAACAGTGCAGACACAGCATCCTCTAGCGGCTTGCCCCCCAATTTCAGTAGCAATGGATCAAGATTGCCCTGCAATACCATCCCCGGCGGGCAAACCGCCCTGGCGGTCGCAATGTCGGTCACGTTGTCCAGTCCCACAGCATCCACACCAGCCTTCTGAGTGTATTCGTTCAACATCAACCCCGCCAAACGCGGAAACCCTATGATTTTTATGCCGGGATGACGGCGTTTCAGCTCATCGGAAATCAGGCGGTTGGGCCCGATTACCAAATCCCGAAACTGTGCCGGAGGAAACATCCCCGCCCAGCTCTCGAACAACATGACACAATCGGCGCCTGCATTTACTTGGGCAGAAAGGTACTCAACTGTCGCATCGGTTAAAATCGCCAATACGTCACGCACAAAACGGGGGTTTTCATACGCGAGGCGGCGCGTGCGGGGGAAGCCGCCACCTTGTCCATCTAACATATAGCACGCTACAGTTGCCGGCCCGCCAGCGAAGCCTATCAACGCCGTTTCCTTAGGCAAGGATCGCCGTAAGCGTGAAACGGTTTCAATCACCGGCGCGTAGACGCCCGCCGCACGGTCAGGATTTAACAATGACGCCGTCTCTAGGGGCGGTAACCGTGGTCCTTCGCCTTCCGCGAAGCTCAAGTCCTGTCCCAAGGCCATCGGCAGGATCAAAATATCGGAAAACAATATCGCCGCATCGAACCCAAATTTGCGGATTGGCTGCAACGTCACTTCTTCGGCCAGAGCTGGTGTCAGGCAAAGCGAGATGAAATCACCGGCCTTCGCCCTTACAGTCCTGTATTCTGGCAAATACCGCCCCGCCTGGCGCATCAGCCAAAGCGGTGGCGGCCAGATCGCTTCACCGGCCAGAACCTCCAGGAATTTCATGCCTACCGCCTAAACCTAAACCTAACTTTTTAAAAGATAGAGTGGATGGGATAGTACCCTGTTGATAACGGGGGTTAAACTTCTTCTTTCCAAAATCCACAAACTTATCCACAGCAAGAAACCAACGATAACGCCCTGATTTTTACATATCCCGACAAGTTATTCACAACTAAGATGAGGAGGTGCCTGATTTAATCCACTGTGACGCAATTTTTGAGTTTATCCCCATCATTCGAAAATTCATCCGCGCATCGCGAAGTTATCCACGCTATGAACCCGGTTATGGACAACCATAAGCTCAATATACACCTGATATCCGACGCGACTGGGGATACATTGAGTGCGTTGGCGCGCGCCGCGGTCTCTCAGTTCGATGAAGCCCAGGTCTCCTATCATCGCTGGTCTCTTATTCGCTCGCGTCTACAGCTTCACCGCGTGCTGGAGGGTATCCAGGCCGAGCCTGGCCCGGTGCTTTGTTCCCTGGTAGACGACGCCTTGCGCCACGAATTAGATGATGCCTGCGCCAAAATGGGCGTTTCACTTCTACATGTGCTCGATCCATTGCTGGAAATGCTCCAGGCGCAATTCGGCTCGCCGGTAAAACGCAAGCCCGGTCGACAATATGTACTGGATGCCGATTACTTCCGCCGGATCGACGCCATGCATTTCGTTATCTCCCATGATGATGGTCAGGCCAACCGCGGCATCAATGATGCCGATGTGGTTCTGGTTGGTGTCTCCCGCTCATCCAAAACTCCCACGTGTTTCTATCTCGCCAATCGCGGCATCAAGGCGCTGAATGTGCCTCTGGTGCCCGGCACACCTTTTCCGAAAGAGCTGGAAGACCCGCCTTGCCCGGTCATCGGCCTGACCATAGATCCGAAATCGTTAATCGAGATCAGACGCCATCGACTCAAACTTATAGGGCCCAATGAATTATTTGGCCGGGCTGACGTTTCTGGCTATGCGGACCATGAATCCGTCGAAAAAGAGCTGCTCTGGGCTAGACGGCTCTGCAATGACCGAGGATGGCCGACGATAGACGTCACCCGCCGTTCGATCGAGGAAACAGCCGCAACTGTGCTGAAGTTGATGGACAATTGGCGGAATAAACATGCGGCTGAAACTATGCTAAATATAAACTCGGGGCGTCGAGCTGAAAGCTGAAAACTCCTGACAGCATTTTCCGGCCGACACCGGCACCCACCTTTTCCAGCCCACGCCGGCACCCACCTTATATACAGCAACATCGTCTGGAGAGTTGGTTTATGGATCTTGGGTTGAAGTCCCGTACAGCCCTTGTTTGTGGCGCCAGCGCTGGGCTTGGCCGTGCCTGCGCCCTGGCTCTGGCGAAAGAAGGGGTGAGTGTGACCATTAATGGGCGTAACCGGGAAAGGCTCGAGGACGCGGCCGAGGAATTGCGCAAATTGACGGATGTCCGCGTCAGTACCGCCGTAGGAGATATCACCACTGATCACGGCCGCGCCACAGCGCTTCTTGCCTGCCCCGATCCCGATATTCTTATAACCAATGCAGGCGGGCCACCGCCGGGGGATTTCCGGGATTTCTCGGAAAGCGACTGGTGGGCGGCGTTGAACGCCAATCTCCTTACTCCCATCGCGCTCATCCGCGCCACAGTCGATGGCATGATTGCACGAAAATTCGGACGTATTGTGAACATTACGTCCAGCTCGGTGAAATCGCCGATTCCGAGCCTTGCTCTCTCTAATACCGCCCGCACCGGCCTCGCTGGTTTCGTCGCCGGATTATCCCGCCAAGTGGCGAAGCATAATGTCACCATCAACAACATGCTTCCAGGCTCTTTCAATACCGACCGTCTGCGCAAGACCGCCGCGGGTACGGCCCGCGTTTCTTGCCAAAATGTGGAGGAGATCATCGCCGAACGCGCCGCAGCTAACCCAACGGGACGTATAGGAGAACCGGACGAATTCGGCGCCGTGTGCGCATTTTTATGTTCTGCACACGCGGGCTATATTGTCGGACAGAATATTCTGCTGGACGGGGGAGCGTTCAAATCTACGATGTAGAGGTCTCTGCCCTTGGCGGCGTCTAACCCCGGAGATAAACAGGCGCCACCATGTCAGAAACCGACCCCACGCGTTATGATTTTTCCGTCGCAGAGCCGCATTGGCAGGCCGAGTGGAACGCAAAAGCATGCTTTAAGACCGAGGACGTGCCCACCGGCGACCGGCCTAAATATTATGTGCTGGAGATGTTCCCCTACCCGTCCGGAAAGATCCACATGGGACATGTCCGCAATTACACGCTGGGTGACGTGGTAGCCCGTTATAAGCGGGCTCAGGGGTTCTCAGTTCTACACCCCATGGGTTGGGACGCGTTCGGCCTGCCAGCCGAAAACGCCGCTCGCGAAAATAAGGCCAATCCGGCGGATTGGACCTATAAAAATATCGCCAATATGCGAGCCGAGCTGCAGCGAATGGGTTTTTCGCTAGATTGGTCGCGCGAGTTCGCCACTTGCGACCCTGAATATTACGGCCAGCAGCAGAAATTGTTTCTGGATTTCTGGAAAGCCGGGTTGGTGGAACGCCGCGATGCCTCGGTGAACTGGGACCCGGTGGACATGACCGTGCTAGCCAATGAACAAGTTATCGATGGTCGCGGCTGGCGCTCTGGTGCGCTGGTGGAAAGGAAGAAACTCTCCCAATGGTTTCTGAAAATCACTGATTTTGCTCAGGAATTGTTGGACGGCCTGAGTTGCCTTGACCGCTGGCCTGAGCGCGTGAAGCTAATGCAGGAAAACTGGATTGGCCATTCCCAGGGCGCGGAAGTGAGCTTCAAACTGGCGAACAGCGAGGCGCACATCACCGTATACACTACCCGGCCTGATACGCTGTTTGGCATGTCCTTCCTGGCCATTGCGGCAGAGCATCCTCTGGCCAAGCAGGTGGCGGAAATGAACACGCAAGCGGCCGCATTCGTCGTAGAATGTGCCAGCCAAGGCACGTCAGAAGCCGCGATTGAAGCTGCTGAGAAGCGGGGCTTTGATACAGGGTTGGAGGTCATCAATCCCTTCAACGGTAAATCTCATCCGGTGTGGATCGCCAATTTCGTTCTGATGGAATATGGCACAGGCGCGATCTTCGGTTGCCCCTGCGGTGACCAGAGAGATTTGGATTTTGCACGTAAATACGGCCTTCCCGTTCCGGTCGTGGTTTCGCCGGAAAAGGGCACGACGCCCGAAATCGGCAATAAGGCGCTTGACGGCGAAGGGTACATTGTCAATTCAGGATTCCTTAACAATTTGCCGACGAGGGATGCCAAGGTCCGTGCGATTGAGGAGCTAGAAAAGCTTGGTGTCGGCCGGGCGGTGCAAAATTGGCGTCTGCGCGACTGGGGCATTTCCCGCCAGCGTTATTGGGGTTGCCCGATACCGGTTATCCACTGCGAGACTTGTGGTCCGCAACCTGTCCCGGTGGGCGAGCTTCCCGTTACCCTGCCGGCCGATGTCACGTTCGACAAACCCGGCAACCCGCTGGACCATCACCCCACCTGGCGCCACGTTCACTGCCCCACTTGCGACAAGCCAGCCACGCGTGAGACGGACACTTTTGACACTTTTATCGACAGCTCCTGGTATTTTGCCCGCTTTACTGCGCCGAAGGCCAAGACGCCGACGAACCTAGATGCAGCCGGATACTGGCTCCCGGTGGACCAGTATGTGGGCGGCATCGAGCATGCCATTTTGCATTTGCTTTATGCCCGCTTCTTTACCCGGGCCATGCATAAGACTGGCCATGTGGCGGTGGACGAACCCTTCGCGGGGCTGTTCACCCAGGGCATGGTCACGCATGAATCCTACAAGGATGAAGCTGGAAACTGGCTTTACCCTGACGAAATTATCCGGACGCCCGAAGGAGCTACGCTGAAATCCACTGGCGCACCCGTTACAGTGGGTCGGGTTGAGAAAATGTCCAAATCGAAGCGCAATACGGTGGATCCCGGAGCCATCGTCGGGCGCTTTGGCGCGGACACGGCTCGGTGGTTCGTGTTGTCTGACAATCCTCCGGAGCGCGACGTGGAATGGACGGAAAATGGCGTTCAAGGTGCCTTCCGGTTCTTGCAGCGCTTGGCTCGCGTCGGTGAAGATATCGCGAAGTCTGGCCCGGTGATTGTAGATATTTACGGTTCGGAAGCCAAGAAGCTCCGCCAGCTGGCCCATCGGTCGATTGAGGCGGTGACCCAAGCGCTGGAGAGCTTTGCCTTCAACCTCGCCGTAGCGCGGCTGTATGAGTTGCTTAATGCTGTGGCCATCCCGGCTCAGGCGGCTGACATGCGTGCGGCGCGTTTCGAAGCCATGGAGATCCTGGTGCGCCTCGCCTCCCCGATGATCCCGCATCTGGCTGAGCATCTTTTCGCCAAGCTGCGCCCCGGAGCGGGCTTGGCCGCCCAGCAGCCTTGGCCGAAGGCCGATCCGGCGTTGCTGGTGGTGGACGAACTCACGGTGGCGGTGCAAGTGAATGGAAAGCTGCGCGGAACCATTCAGGTTCCAGCGGATGCCGGCGCGGATATCGCCATCCCGCTTGCCAAGGACGCTGTGGCAGGCACAATAGGTGCGCAGACCATTGTGAAGCAGATCTATGTACCTGGCAGGATCGTGAATTTTGTCGTCAAACCCTAAATTTTTCGTCGCCGTTGTCCTGCTTTGTCTCTCCGGCTGTGGATTCACTCCGCTTTATGGAGGCGGTGCAGGCCAAAACGCAGTGGCCGAACTTGATACCGTGCACGTGGAGAATATTCCCGATCGGACCGGGCAGATGCTGCGTCAGAGTTTACAGCAGCAACTATACACGGCTGGCGCGCCGACAACGGAACTTTACGCTCTCTCGGTTACCTACACTATCAACCAAAATTATGTTGGCATTCAGTCGGATAGTTCTTCTACCCGCGACCGGTTCAATGCCGCCGCCGTTTGGAAATTAACCCCGATTGGCTATCCAGGCCGGACGCTTATTTCTGGCAATGCTACGGCGGTGGACGCGATGAATATCATTGACCAGCAGTATTTCGCGTCTAACCTTGAAAGCGACACGATAAAGCAGCAGCTGGCGGAACAGATTGCGAGGCAGATTACGATTCAACTTGCCGCCTGGTTTCGCGTTCATCACAATTCATGAAGCTTGATGCGGGCAAGGCTGAGGCATTTTTAAACGCGCCGTCTACCCGGCTGGTTCTGCTGCATGGGCCGGATGCGGGGCTGGTAGCAGAACGGGGGCTCGTGCTGGCACGATCTGTTGTGGGTGCCTTGAACGATCCGTTTCGTTTTGCCGAGCTTTCAAATCCTTCGACTGACGTGCTGTTGGCGGAGGCATCAGCGTCGTCCCTAACAGGCGGACAGCGCGTAGTGCGCGTACGGGATTCAAACGAATCGATTATCAAAGCATTAGAAAAACTAACAAAAGATCCGCCGGGTGCGCTGGTAATTCTCGAGGCCGGGGAGTTGACGCCGAAATCCAAACTTCGTGCTTTAGCGGAGACATCTCCTGCCATGGCCAGCATCGCCTGCTACGCGATTGACCAGGCAAAGCTGCCACAGGTGATCTCCTCGAGGCTGCGTGCCCAGGGCGTTGCCATCGACCAGGATGCCGCTGCCTGGGCCGCGCAAAACCTCACCGGGGAGGAAGGTCCCCTGGGTCAGGCTTTAGAGGTTCTGAAGCTCTACGCCGGTGAGACTAAGACATTATCCTTGGCAGATGTTTCTTCTATCCTTGTGGATGGCGGCAATACCTCGATGAACGACGCCATTGACGCCGCGTTGACCGGCAACCCAGGGGCGGCAGACAAGGCGCTTAGTCTTGCTTATGAAGAAGGCACCTCGCCAGTTGGGTTGATCCGAGTGCTTCTTTCGGAACTCTTGCGCCTGCGGGTCGCCGTTGGAGCGATGGCGGAGGGCGCTTCGATACAAGAGGCCGTGGCCGCCATGCGCCCGCCGGTATTTTTCAAGCGACAGCAAGCTGTACAGAAAATGCTGCGCTTATGGAATTGGCGGGCGTTGGATCAAGCTCTGAGTGCCGCCCTTGCGGCCGAGACTGCCTGTAAGACCACTCATATACCAGAGCATGATTATTGCCGTCAGACGATGCTGGCTCTGGCAACGCGTGCCCGTACTGCTGCCCAAGGGTAGACTGAGTTAACACCTGTTTGCCTCGCGTTGCTGGGCAAACAGGT
>JAKAEC010000066.1 GCA_021818425.1 Pseudomonadota bacterium | reverse complement strand
TGGGTTCCACCGACCCGCGATTGCACAATCCCTATTTCGATGGGCGGCACGCAACGCCGCCCGGATGTCAGGTCAGACCAAAGCACCAAATCTGCTGCCCGATACGTCAACCTGATAGTGCCCATTGTCAGGCTTTGACCAATCCCTGCGTATGGCGCATGGCCCGCCCGACTTGCGCGGGCAGGCCATGATGGGTATTGGGAACCGCCAAGGTCTTAATAGATAGGCGGCCATGGCAATGGATATCACCGACAAGGCGGGTTTTTCAGGACGCATCGCGGAGGCGCTGGCCTTTGACGATGTGCTGCTAGTTCCAGGTTATTCGTTGGTGTTGCCCAGCATGGTAAAAACCACAACTCGCCTGACCCGCCGGATTGCGTTGAATGTTCCGTTGGTCTCTGCCGCAATGGACACGGTGACTGAGGCGCAGATGGCGATTGCCATGGCGCAGCAGGGCGGCATCGGGGTAATTCATAAGAACTTCACCATAGAGGAACAGGCCGCGCAGGTTCGCCGGGTAAAGAAATTCGAGAGTGGTATGGTGGTGAATCCCCTTACCATCTTCCCGGACCAGACCCTGGCCGACGCCCAGGCGCTGATGGTTCAGCACAATATTTCCGGTTTCCCGGTGGTAGAGCGGGATGGCAAGTTGGCCGGCATTCTAACCCATCGTGATATGCGCTTCGCCACGGACCCTAACACCAAGGTCTACGAGCTGATGACCCGGGAGAACCTTGCGGTGGTCACTGCGGGCGTCTCGCCTGAGGAGGCGCGGGCGTTGCTGCATAAGCGCCGGCTAGAAAAGCTGCTCGTGGTAGACGAGAATTTCCACTGTGTCGGACTGATGACAGTAAAGGATATGGACAAGGCCCAGGCATACCCGCTGGCCAACAAAGACGAGCTAGGCAGGCTGCGGGTGGCAGCCGCGACGGGGGTCGGTACGGATGGCACCGAGCGCGCAGAAGCGCTAATCGCGGCAGGGGTGGATGTAGTCGTGGTGGATACCGCCCATGGCCACTCCGATGGCGTGCTGAAAGCGGTTGCGAAAATCAAGCAGGCGTCTAATGACATACAAATTATTGCCGGAAATGTAGCAACCCCCGAGGGCGCGCAAGCGCTGATCGATGCTGGGGCTGACGCTGTCAAGATCGGCATCGGGCCGGGCTCCATTTGCACCACCCGCGTGGTGGCGGGCGTGGGTGTGCCACAATTCACGGCCGTTATGGAAACCGCCGCCGCCTGCCGCGCCGCCGGCGTGCCCGCCATCGCCGATGGTGGCATCCGCGCTTCGGGCGACATGGTGAAGGCGCTGGCGGCCGGCGCTGATGCAGTCATGGTCGGCTCCATGCTGGCAGGCACCGATGAGGCACCGGGCGAAGTGTTCCTCTATCAGGGCCGCTCCTATAAATCTTACCGAGGCATGGGCTCGCTGGGAGCAATGGCGCGTGGTTCGGCTGACCGTTATTTCCAGCAGGAAATCAAAGACCAGCTCAAGCTGGTGCCGGAGGGAATCGAAGGCCGTGTTGGCTACAAAGGGCCTATGGCGGCTGTCGTACATCAATTGGTTGGCGGTTTGCGGGCGGGTATGGGCTATACGGGCAGTGCCGATATTGAGGCGTTGCAGACCAGCTCGAAATTTCGTCGCATCACTGGGGCCGGCTTGCGCGAAAGCCATGTGCACGACGTGGCCATCACCCGCGAGGCGCCGAATTACCGTCAGGAAGGCTAAACGCCCGTCGCCGCGTCATCGCATAAGGCGGGTGTGGCAAAATGATGAACATGTCTGCCCGCTAGGCAGAAATGTTATCGCTCTGTCAGGCCACCAGACCATGCTGCGGATTTCGACTGAGTTGAATGACATGAGATAGATTCGTTACGCAGACTTATTTTATGTCTGAAGCATTGTCCAAGATTTCAATGCGTTGAGGTGCAGCTGTCCATATTGCACAGCACGAAGAACGTCTGTTGATAGCCCTGTTTGTTAACAACGGGCTTGCGGACGTTTAATGGCAATGCCCTTTTTCTGCCTCACTCGCTTCCCACATTCATGTTGCTAACCGGCGGGTCGTGATTCCAATTTGAGATCTTTGATACGATCCTGGATGACGCGCTAGCGCCACGGTAACGTCCGCAACGTAGAGGGTTAAAGAGCATGAAATTCGGATTTACGAAGATGGGAACAGCGCTTATCAAGATTAGCGGCGTAGCCTCGGCGCAAACCACAACCTATTCGCAAGGCGCTACAACAACCGCAATACCGCTCTCGGTGACTCCGTCGCCGAGCCATACTCTGAGCAAGCCCAAGACCCCCAAGGTAGCGGATAACCGTTGTGATTCCTATGAGGCTTTTAAAATTGCACATGCCAATGGTTCGACCTCTCAAAGCGTCGCTACTATTGCCATGGTTTCATCGTGGTAAGTTTCTTCTTGTTGTAAGAAGGCAACGAACTCAAAAGCCAACGACAGAAACGAATAAATGGAGTAGGATAATGAAAAAGCTAAATTATATCTTGGCGATTCCAATGATGCTTAGCTTGGGTGCGCTGAGCGCCTGCGGCGATGATCATCCCCATACGATCACAACTACATCAGAAACAGTACAGAGAACCGCACCGGTAGAATCCGTTCAGCCAGAACCCATGCAGCCTGGCATGCCGGGCACCGTAACCACGCAGACCACACATAGCGAAACGGTGCCGGATCAATAACATTGCGTTAGATCGCCTTAGTTTCGTCTGTGGGCGTTCGAAATGTTAAAGCTAAAATAAGAATATGAGACGGTCTGCTTTTGTTGGTGTTGCCGGTATTGGCTAAGGTCTCGTCGCAAGCATCAGGCGACCAGAGGCTAGGTAATAACATCGTAACAAGACTCTGCCTGCGGCCTTCGTCCAATGCCAGCAACATCAATAGCGGGATTTGATCTCGATAACTGCGTCCATCCGGCTCGCGATGCATCGAATTATTTGATCAATGTCGGCCAATTTCTTGCGGCAAGTTAGTGAAGCATAATATGTGGCTGGTCTACTTTAAGGAACAAGGAGATGCTTAAATCATCCTCTGCATTTATACTTGGAAGTAGATTTAGATACAAAATGAATTGTCGTATCGAATTCGTGATATTTCATTGGGCTCTAGAGGCCGATGAAATATACGTTTAGGTCGACGCAGTAGCGGCGACGTGGCTGAAGTCAGCCAACCGGCAGATTGTCAAGCAGCCGCACATGGCCAAAGCGCACGGCAGCAAGTAGTCGCGCCGGGTGTGCCAATACGTTCAGAGGCTCTAGCGTTTCGGCATGCACGAGCGCCACGTAGTCTGGCACCATGCCAGCGGCAGCGAGTTCATGTCGGGTATTGTGCAGCGTAGCTGCAGGCTCTTTGCCGGCAAGTAGATGCTGCACGGCATGTTTCAGGGCGGCGAACAATTTTGGTGCGGCCTGGCGTTCCTGAGGGGTAAGGTAGCGGTTGCGCGACGACATGGCCAAGCCGTCTTCCTCGCGCACTGTTGGAACGGAAATGATGCGGACTGGCAAGTGTAAATCCGCGACCATGCGTCGCACCACCTGCACTTGCTGCCAGTCCTTTTCACCAAAAAATGCCGCATCTGGCTTCACCTGTCCGAGCAGCTTAGCTACGACCGTGGCAACGCCGTTGAAATGGCCAGGGCGTTGCGTCCCCTCCCAATGTTGGCTGGGGCCGCCCACATGCACGGTGGTGGTATTACCGCTAGGATACATTTCATCCATGCTCGGTAGCCAGAGCAGGGCGCATTCCGCCTTCCTCAGTTTCGCGATATCTCCCTCCTCGTCACGAGGATAGCGCGAAAAGTCCTCTTTCGGGCCGAACTGAGTGGGGTTGACGAAAATGCTTGCCACCGGCGTTAACCCGGCTCGCTTGGCTGCGTCCACCAGGGCGATATGCCCCGGATGCAGCGCCCCCATGGTGGCAACGAGGGCGGTGGACCCGAGCGCCGCGCGGGCTACAGCAAGCTCTTCATATGTTCTGGCAATGATCATCAGGTGCGGCTTTTCATCATTTTTCTTCCTCCGTCCAGCCCTGGGCAAGTCGGAAAGCAGGGGTTAAGTAGGGAGGCATGAGTAAAGCCGCAAAGCCCTGGATAAAATCTGAACAAAAATCCGGATTCCGCGCTGCGCGACTTTCCTTGCTTTTAAGCAGTGCTGGCATTGCCTTTGGCGTTGTCCAGGCGGGTGCCGCGGCACGGCTACTGGCAGCCCTTCTACACGTTCAACAAGGTGGCTTGGCGGTTTGGGGCAGCGCAGCAGTGTTCATCTGTGCCGTGTTGGTACGGGCTTGGCTGCAGGTACGCGCCGAGCGTGGGAATTTCGAGCTAGGCGCGGCGGCACGGAGGAGGTTGCGCGGCCAAGTGTTGGGCGTGCTGATGGCGTTGGGGCCCGCTGGGTTGCGCGGCCGGCACTCTGCCGAGCTTGCTGCGACAGCTGTGGACCGGGTGGAGGCGATGGACGGCTTTCACGCCCGTTGGGTGCCCGCCACGGGGCTAGCCATCATCGGCCCAGCATTGATAGGGCTGGTGGCGTTGCTCACAGATTGGCGCAGCGGGTTGATCCTAGTGATTGCCGGGCTATGCGTGCCCTTTGCCATGGCGGTGGCAGGAATTGGTGCCGGCATCGCCGCCAAAAAGCAGTTTCTGGCGATGACACGCCTGCAAGTCCGCTTTGTCGATCGAATCAGGGGCATTTCGAGTATCGTTCTAGCCGGCCGTATGGAGGACGAGGCAAAGGCATTGGCCACGGCAGCGAAAGAACTACGCGAGCGGACGATGCGGGTACTGCGCGTGGCGTTTCTTTCCTCGACAGCGCTCGACCTTGCTGCAGCGGCCGCGCTGGTGCTCATCGTTATTCGCTTTGTCCCGGTTTTGCGGGGCGCGCATGAGTTGGCACCCACCGCTTTGTTTCTGGTGCTGCTAGTGCCCGAATTCTTCGCCCCCCTACGCGGTTTTGCTGCCGTGTATGGAGACCGCATGGCGGTGGAGGCGGTGGCCGAAGAGTTTCAGGCTTTGCCTGAGGCACCACCGCCAGTTCCTCCGGTGCACATCCGCTCCGTTGCCGCGCATGGCGTGACGCTTGCTTTCGAGCATGTCACATTCGCGTGGGACGAGGCGCGCCCGGTACTGGAAAACCTCTCCCTCAAAGTGGGGCGTGGCGAGATGCTGTTGCTCACGGGGGCTTCTGGCGCGGGCAAATCCACCGTCATCGACCTCATCCTCGGCTTTCTGGCGCCACGATCGGGGCGCATCACTATCAATGGTGCCACATTGGAAGATTTAGTGCCGGCGGCGCGTACGCGCATGCTTGGTTGGATCGGCCAGAAGCCAGTTATCTTCGCCGGCACGATTGAGGAGAATATACGTTTTGCTAACCCCGCTGCGAGCGAGGATGAACTGCAGGACGCAATCCGCAACGCGCATCTTGAAGAACTGATTGCCTCGCTGCCACAGGGTATCAAAACGCCTTTGGGTGAAGGTGGGTTCGGCGTGTCCGGCGGGCAGGCGCAGCGCATCGCCATTGCCCGCGCGTTCCTAAAGGATGCCCCCTTGCTGTTGCTGGACGAGCCGACCTCGCATCTCGACCCTGCGGTTGAGCGTGACATACTGGAAAGCCTGAAACATCTATCCGCCGGGCGCACCGTGGTGCTCGCCACACATTCGAGCCAGGCCATGGAAATCGCGAAGACCGTTGGTGCCAAGCGCATCGACCTCGACGCCTTGCGCTACGCCAGCTGGCGAGGGGTGGTAGCATGAACCCTGTTATGCGCATCGTCTTGCTTTGGGCGCGCAACCCGGGCTGGCTTTTCCTCGCCTTGTTGCTTTCGCTTTGGGCGCTGGCGACGGGGGTCGTGCTGATGGGGCTCTCCGGCCATGTTTTGGCGTTGGCAGTCGCGGGCGGAGCGCTCGTGGTGCCAGCTTTGCTAGAATGGACTGGCACGGCCCGCGTAGTGCTGCGTTATGCAGAGCGCGTGGTTGGCCATGAAGCCATCTTCCGGGCCCTGGCTGAGATTCGTGTGTGGATGTTCCGCGGACTGGCGCTGAGTGCCGCTGGCGGGCTCGGGCTGCGCCGCTCCGGTGATGCCCTGGCGCGGCTGGTGAACGATGTGGATACACTCGATGGGCTGTTCCTCCGCATCTTCTTGCCCCTGCTAGGTGCATTACTGCTGGTACCAATGCTGGTGTGGGCGCTGACACGCGAGCATGGTTTGGCTCTGCTTGTACTGCTGCCGTTCTGCTTCGTGGCCTTTTTTATTCCGTGGCGGGCAGCGCGCGCGGCGGAGGAAGGTGCCGGCAAGGCGGGGCTCGCCATGGCGAGCTTACGCACTGCCGTGCTGGATGCGCTGCATGGCTTGCGCGAGGTGAAGATTTTCGCCGCCGAAGGCCGCATGCTGGCTGAGGTGCAAGCGCGAGAGGCGCAGCTTCTGGCCGCGCAGCGCGAGCTGGCCGCCGAAGCGGCGAAGCTGAACGCCATCGCCTTCATTGTTGCCCAGGGCGGCATTTTGCTAGCCATTGTTCTAGGGTTTTTCGGGCTGCCGGTCGCCGCCGTGGCAGCCGTGCTGGTGCTTACCGCCGCGTTTGAAGCCGTGCTGGGCCTGCCCCGCGCCGGGCTGCTCTACGGTCAAGCCAGAAAGGCCGCCGCACGCGTCGTGCAAGCGGCGGAAGCTGGCCCGCCAGTTCCGGAACCGGTTACTCCAGCCCCGATGCCGAGCCGTAATGCCATCGCCTTTGAGCATGTGAGCTTCCGCTATGCGGCGGACCGGCCGTGGGTGTTCGAAAATCTGTCTTTGCAACTGCCTGAAGGCTCGCGCACTGCCGTTCTGGGGCCTTCGGGTGCCGGTAAGTCCACCATCGCCGCACTGATGCTCAAGTTGGCGCAGCCGGTGGGCGGGCAGATCCGTTTCGGTGGCGTTGATATCGCGCAGCTGCCGGCCGAAGCGCTGCGCCATCGCATCGCCTATCTGGGGCAAACGACGCATCTGTTTGCGGATACCATCCGCAATAATTTGCTGCTGGGAGATCCGGCGGCAGATGATGCCAAGCTTTGGGACGCGCTAGAAGCGGTGCAATTGGCTGACATGGTGAGCGCCTTGCCCGGCGGGCTGGACAGTTGGTTGGGCGAGGGAGGCGCTACGGTCTCGGGCGGACAGGGGCGGCGTTTGGCCTTGGCGCGCACGCTACTGATGAATGCGCCGGTCATCCTGCTGGATGAACCCTGCGCTGGGCTGGACGCTGCAACCGAGCAGGAGTTCTTCCGCGTGTTCAACACCGCCACCGAGGGTAAGACCGTGTTCCTGATCTTGCATCGTCTCACAGGTGTGGAACATCTGGACCGGATTTGGCGCTTCACGGGTGGTACGCTGGTGGCCGCAGCGGGTTAGACGTATCCGCCAGATCGCGCTAGAGCAACAAGCCCAAGATCCAGCGTGAACACCAAGGGTAGAGCTGCATAAGTGGCAATGCCGTAGACGCGCGGAAGTTCCATAGCTAGCGCTAGAATGACACATGTAAGCAGCAACATGGTGGCGGCGAATCCCAGCGCTCGGGTGCCCTTTGGGTCAACTGGCACGCGCAGGCCGTAGAGGGCGGTCTGGCCGCTTAACGCGTGGTTGGTGAGGATCAATGCGAACGAACCTTCCAGGGCCATGAGCGGCGGCAGTAATTTCCTGGGCCAGAGCAAGGCTGGTGCATAGCCATGCAGATAGATCAGAAAATCATAGGCGAAATGGAATGCTATCGGCACTATGAGCGCCAATAGTGCCAGCCGGTTGTCCGCACCGTTGCGGCTTTGCCAGGAGAGAGCCATGAATGAGCCCATGGTGAAACCGAAAATTGCGTGCATGGGCACTGCCGAGAGCGCACGCATCACCCATACTACGAAACCGCCGCCCAGGACGTAGAGTTTGTTTTCAAAGACCGCGAAACCGAGCGAACAACCCACCGCGATAAGAATCGCGATGCCTGGGCCGATTTCGTTGAGTTCGCGCTTGCCAAATCGGCTTACGGCCGCGAACTTCACCAACTCTTCAGGCACGGCAGCCAGCAGGAGTGCACGCATGCAGGCATGTGCAATGGGTGACAGTCCGGTC